>DASUXN010000401.1:0-2050 GCA_036377875.1 Acidimicrobiales bacterium | reverse complement strand
GGTCCTGGCCGCGGCGCCCGCATCCGCAGAAACGATGCACTTCAAGGTCCGGGGGCAGGAGGCGGTGGCAGCCTTCTCGTCGATCGACTCGACGGGGTGCATCCTGACCTCCGCCTTCGTGGCCGCCATCGACGCCGACGTGAAGACCTCGCCCGGCCCAGGCGAACCTGACTCCCGCTCCTTCGTGATCGTCTCCCGGTATGACCGGTGCACGCACGTCGAGCTGCTCGACGCCTTCGGCGAGAACACCGCCCTCCCGGCAGACGCCTTCGTCATCTCCGAGCTGGAGTCCGCCAGGCTCCTCGCCACCATCGATGTCGTCGACCAGGTCAGCGGTACCTCCTTCCCGCTCTCGCTCGACATCAACTGGACGGCCACCGGCGAGACCGGCCGGGTCAGGGACCACTACCAACTGAAGACGCCTGGGTTCTCGGTCAACGCCAAGTTCAATGCCACGTCGCGAGAGGCATCGGCTACTGGCACGATCTCCGATGGGTCGACCAACTACACGTCGACGCCCGCCGACTTCGCCCTGCTGAACTCGATCAAGGCCGGCGCCCTCGAAATCGTCAGATAGCACGACGGCAGCTTGTTCCGAGGCATGTCGGGGGCACGGGCTCCAAAGGCCCGCGCCCCCGACACTCAGAGCACCGCTTCCCGGCCTGGTCCGGTCATTTCACTTCGCGATTGCTGAGCGCCGCCCACATTCGCCCCGGCGGGTGAAACCGGCTCAACCGTTCGGTTGATGCCGATGTCGCCGGCCGGGCGATGTGCGCGGCCCGCGAGGGTCGCCATGCTTCACGGCATGACGACTTCCAACCAGACGACCAATGCCAGCACCAGCCCCAAGCTGTACCTGTTCGCCATCTGGGTCCTCGCCGTCGTGGCCATCCAGGACGGTGCCTGGGCCCTCAAGGAGCTCAAGCAAGGCGACTGGGCCCCAATGGCCCTCGGCTTCGTTCTGATGGGCGCCTGCACCACCGCCATCCAGTTCCTCCACCGCGCCTACAGGCGGGCCCTGGCGGCGACCTGACGGGTGGGTTACCCGGGCCGCCCCGGCGGGCACAACCTTCTCAGACACCTCAGAAGGAAGGAACCACCACCCATGGGTGCATTCGACGAAGCCAAGGGTCGCATGAAGGAAGCCGCCGGAGACCTCACCGACGACGACGAGCTGAAGACCGAAGGCAAGATCGACCGCGGCACCGGCAAGGTCAAGGACGCCGTGGAGAACGTCTCCGACAAGCTCAAGGGCGACGACTAGGCAAGCAGGTCTACGAGCGCCCCGCCGCGTCGGCTGCGGGGCGCTGTCGCGTCGTTCGCCACCTGGGAGCTCCGAGCCCGACCGAGCCGCCCGATCGCCCGGGTCCGGTGCGCCTGCACCGGCCGTAGGCTGGCGGGGTGGACGTCGCCCAGGCCAAGGAGCGGGTGGCGGCCGACGTCGAGGCCCGCCGCCACCGGCTGATCGAGATCTCCCGGGCCATCCACGAGCGTCCCGAGCTGCTTTACGAGGAGCACTTCGCCGCCGACCTGCTCGCCACCGAGCTGGAGGGGGCCGGGCTGGCCGTCCAGCGGGCCGCCCACGGCGTCGACACCGCATTCTGCGCGACCGCCGGGGACGGCGCCGGCCCCACCGTGGCCATCCTGTGCGAGTACGACGCCCTGCCCGGCATCGGCCACGGCTGCGGCCACAACCTCATCGCCGCCGCCGGCCTGGGCGCCGGCCTGGCCGCCGCGTCGGTCGCCGAGGCCGCCGGCGGGCGGCTGGTGGTGCTGGGCACGCCCGCCGAGGAGGGCGGTGGAGGCAAGATCCGCCTCCTCGAGGCGGGGGCGTTCGTGGGCGTGGACGCGGCGATGATGGTGCACCCCGCCGGCGTCGACCGGGCCGAAAGCGACGTCATCGCCATCGCCACCTGGCGGGTCGAGTACGAGGGCGTCGGCGCTCACGCCGCAGCCGCCCCCGAGCGGGGGCGCAACGCCCTCGACGCCGCCGTGCTCGGGTACAACGCGGTGGCCGCCCTCCGCCAGCACATCGCCGACGACGAGCGGG
>DASUXN010000400.1:0-4191 GCA_036377875.1 Acidimicrobiales bacterium | reverse complement strand
CTGCCTGCACTTTGCGGTTCGGGACACGGGCATCGGCATCCCCGCCCAGGCCCTGGAACGGATCTTCCGGTCGTTCGAGCAGGTGGACGCCTCGACCACGAGGCGCTACGGCGGGTCCGGCCTCGGTCTCGCCATCAGCCGCCGCCTGTGCGAGCTCATGGGCGGGAAGATGTGGGTCGAGAGCGAGGAGGGGGTCGGCTCCACCTTCCACTTCACGGTGGAGCTGAAGGTCGAGCCCGACACGGCGCTCCCCCACCGCCGGAGTCCACAACCGTTGCTGGCCGGCAAGCGGCTGCTCGTCGTCGACGAGGACGCATCGAGCCGCGAGCTCATCCTGCGGACGGCACGTCGCTGGGGGATGCTGGCGCAAGAGGCCACCTGGCCCGACGCCCATCGCCGTCTCCGGGCGGGCGACCGGTTCGACGTCGCGGTGGTGGACCTCAAGGCCACGTCCGGCGACTCGCGGGTCGCCGAGCTGGGCGTTCCGGTCGTCGGCCTGGGCCCCCTCGGGTACCTTCACGACGGAGAGACCCGGCGGTTCGCGGGGTGGCTTACCCGACCGGTCCGGACCTCCCAGCTGTTCGAAGCGCTGTCGACGACCCTCCCTGCCGAAGCGGCCGCAGGTCCGGCGCGGGCGGCCCGGACCCCGGTTGGGACGCCGGTGTCCGACCCCCCCGCCGGCTCGCTGCGGGTTCTGGTCGCGGAGGACCATCCCGTGAACCAGCGCGTGGCCGTGCTGCTGCTCGAGAAGCTCGGCCACCGCGCCGACGTCGTGGCCGACGGCACCGAGGTGATCCAGGCGCTCGAGCGGTTCCGCTACGACCTCGTCCTCATGGACATGCAGATGCCCGAGATGGACGGCCTCGAGGCGAGCCGCGTCATCAACCGGCGGTGGCCCGACGAACGCCCGCGGATCGTGGCCGTCACCGCCAACGCCATCGCCGGCGACCGCGAGGAGTGCCTGGCCGCGGGCATGGACGACTATCTCAGCAAGCCGTTTTCGCTCGACGAGCTGGCCGAGACCCTGGCTCGCTGTCCAAGGCCGGGAGTCCCCCACCCCTGACGGAGCTCAGCCGGCGTGGGGCAGGACAGCCCGGCGCACGGCCCGCACCACAGTGCGCCCCGATTCCCGGCGGACGGAGATGTCGTCGGTGAGGGCCTCCACCACGTACAGACCCCGGCCCCGCTCCAGCTCGGGGTCGGGCACCTCGTCGTCGTAGCGCGCGCCCAGCTCGAACCCCTCGCCGTCGTCCTCCACCTCGACCACTACCGCGTCCCCTTCCGCGTAGGCCCGTAGCAGGAGAGCGCGGGGCGCCCCGGTCGAGTGGCGGACGGCGTTGGAGCACAGCTCGGAGGCGACCAGGAGCAGGTCGGCCCGCTCCGCGTCCTCCACCGCCAGCAGTTCCAGCCAGTCCCTCAGGAGGTGACGGCCGAGGGGGATGGTGGCGACGCTGGGCGAGAACCGGTACTCGAAGGGCCCCAGCGGCGTCATCCGCTTGAGCTGCGGCGGGGTGCGGCGCCGAAGGGCGAGGGCGAGCGAGTCGTCCCGGCGCATGGCACCCGACAGCGAACGCTCGACGAGGGCCCGAGCCACGTGGGTCGACGGGTACTGGGCGATCTCGCGGGCAGCCCGAGTCAGGTTGTCGAGGCCGACGAGCACGTCTTTGGTCGACTCGATCAGGCCGTCGGTGTAGAGGACGATCGTGTCGTTCCGCTCCAGGACGATCTCGACCACCTTGCCGCTACCGGCGCCGGGCCAGCCTAGGGCCACGCCCGGTGCGGCCACGAGCTGCACCTCGCCCGCCGAGGACACCCACAGGACCGGGGGCTGGCCGCCCCCTGCTAGCCAGAGGTGGCCGTCCGAAGGCCGGTAGCGCGCCACGATCACGGTGGCCACGAGGTCGGGGTTGTGGGCGGTGAGCAGCGTGTCGGCACGGCCGACGAGCTGGCCGATGGGACAGCCGTCGAGCACGAGGAGTCGCAGGGCGTGAGTGACGGCTACCGCGTCCTTGGTCGCTGCGACTCCCTTGCCCATGACGTCGACGACGGTCAGGAACACGTCGCCGTCGGGCAGGACGAGCCAGTCGTGCAGGTCTCCGCCGGTGGGGGCGCTGGGATCGGCGGGCAGGAAGTGGACGCCCAGCTCGGCCGCCTCCACAGCGGGGACCGGAGGACGCACCGCCTCCTGGAGCTGGTGGACGACCTCCCGTTGCACCTCGTGCAGTTCGCTCAGGCGGGCCATGCGCAGCTCGTTGTCCAGAGCGACCGCAGCGTGGGCGGCCAGCGCTTCCACCGCGAGCCGGTCCTCCGCGGTGAACCCGTCCTCGTCGGCGGAACAGGCGAGTAGCACGCCGTGCGCCCGACCCTCGGCGCCCATGACGAGCACGGCCAGCATCGCCGCCGTCCTTTGCAGACCGGCCCGCTCCAGAAACATCCGCCACCGCCGATCGCGGACGAGCATGTCCGCCGTGGGGACGACCGGTCCGTCGGCGGACAAGGCGCTGCGCACCACAGCCGGCCGCACAAGGGTGTCGACGTCGTAACTCGCCACTCCGACCGCGGCGGTACGGCGATCGGGATCGACGCCGAAGCCGATATAGGTGGCGACTGACGCGCCGGTGACCGAGCGCGTCGCGTCGGCGAGCCACGCCAGCTTCTCGTCGAGCAGGGACGGCCCGTGCAGGGCGGCAGCCACCCGAGCAAGCACCTCGACCGGCGGCTGGCGGCGGTTGCTGGCGAGCACCGCGTCGGCCTTGCGCATCTCCGAAGCAGGGTACTCAATCAGCGCCGAATTCCCCGAACGGGCCGCCCTCCTACGCTGGACGGATGCGGCTGGGCGAGAGTTCGGTGAACAACGGCGTCGCGGAACGGACCTTCGAGCTGTCGGTGTCAGGGCGGCCGGTGCCGGGGATCCTGTGGACCCCGGAGGATGCGGGGCCGACAGGCGGGCGACCGCTTGTCCTCATGGGCCACGGTGCGACTCTCCACAAGCGCGTCGACCACATCGTCTCTCTGGCCCATCTCCTCGTCGGGCAGGGGTTCGCGGCCGCCGCCGTGGATGCACCCGGCCACGGCGACCGCCGCATCGACCCGATGGCCGACGAGATCCAGCTGTTCAGCAACTTCCTGGCCGAGTGGTCCCGGGAGGGCAGCACCGACGAGGTCGTCGCCGAGCTACGCGCCACCCTCGACGAGCTGCGCCAGCTGGACGCGATCGGTGACGGCCCAATCGGCTATTGGGGGCTGTCGATGGGCACCATCTACGGCATCCCCCTCGCCGCCGCCGAGCCACAGGTGCAAGTGGCCGTCTTCGGCCTCATGGGGCTGCTCGGACCAACACTCGAGCGCCTTCGCGCCGACGCCGCGAGCCTCGCCTGTCCGGTGCTGTTCATCCAGCAGTGGCACGACCAGCTCATCCCCCGCCAGGACGCATTCGCGCTCTTCGACAGAATCGGCTCGCTGGACAAGCGCCTGCACGCCCACCCGGGCCAGCACTCAGCCGTGCCCGCCGAGGAGCTGCTGGCGTCGGTCGAGTTCCTGGCCCGCCACCTCTCCCCGGGTCGCGGCCACAATTGACCGGTTACGTTCCGCCCACTGCCTTGGCCAGGTAGGCGGCGTCGACCTCGGGGGCGAACCTCCCGCCTGGCACGTCCACGAACCAGACGTGGAGGGCGGGCGGCGGGATGTAGCGGAACTCGCCCGGAGGGCAGGTCTCGCCCGCCTGGAGCTGGGTGGTGGGGGCGAAGGTGGCAGCCGAGAAGCACACGTTGGCGTGGACGTGCCAGCGCGTCAGGCACCCGCCCGGCTCGGGGCCGAACTCGCCCGGCACGTTCATCATGTACATCACGCCCACGAGCACCATGCCCTGCGGTGACGGCGTGTACATGAGCGCTTCGGGCCGGTTGGGATCGAGCACTTTGGCGTCCTGGGTGTGGACGACCTTGGCGTAGTGCTCGGTCAGGGTGGGGTTGGAGGGGCCGACGAAGCCGTCGGCCTCGGCGGCGGCGAAGTTGCGGTACTTGGCGGTAGCCGCCTCCGTGTCTGCCACCAGCTTGGCCGCCGCCCGGCGCTGCTCCCCTGTGGGGCGGCACTCCCCCTCCTCGTGCGAGTTCACGATGCCGATGCCGTGGGTGTCGGACCCGGCCGCGGGGGCCAGCGGGCCAGTGGCGATCGGCAGTTCGCCCGCCGTAG
>DASUXN010000399.1:0-2790 GCA_036377875.1 Acidimicrobiales bacterium | reverse complement strand
CGTGCCCTGGACGGCGCTACCCGGGGTCCATCGAGCGAAGCCTGGGCGCGATCGACGGCCCCCGGTAGGGCCGATCGTCCCTTCCCGGCGCTCGGAAGACGGAGCCTGGCCGCCGCCCAGCAATGTGGGCCTGCGGCCCATTTAGCGCCAGTAGACCCTGGCCAGAGGATCGCGAACGGCAGAACGTAGTCGTGCTCCCGCCGACGAACCCGACCCAGGCGACGGTCGACTTCCCTGCGGTTACCTACGTCGCGAACATCGACGACAAGGGCCCCGGGCACCGCCCTCTGCAGCTTCCGGGCCGCGGCCGTTGCTGAAGGGCGCCGCACTGCCCGAACGCAACCGAAATGGCGTCGATCGGCCGGGCAGGGCTTGTCCGGTTCGAGGTGCTGCGTCGGGCGGTGGAGCCGGGTCGCCCGTCAACGTTTGTGGCTCGCCGCCAGCGCTCCCACGTAGCTGGCGAAGGCGACGGCGGCGGCGGCCGCGATCAGGTCCATACCGGTGTTGGCGGCGATCTCGAGCACGACGGGAACGGCCGCGCCCAGCACCCAGACGAGCTGGAAGCGGGTCTCGAAGCGGGCGAACGTGCGACCGCGGACGGCGTCGGGAGCGTCCCGCTGGACGATGCTGTCGAATGCCAGCTTCCCCGCTCCGGCCGCTACGCCCACCACCGAGGCGAGGATGGAGATGGCGACCAGGCCGCCCGAGCGGGCCGTGACGAAGCCGACCACGGTCACGCCGGCCAAGGCGCCGAGCAGGATGCGCTCCTCCCGGAGGAACCTGCGCAGCCAGGGCGCCCCTGCCGCCCCGACGAAGTTTCCGACCATGCTGGTGGCGAGCACCAGCCCGTACTCCCAGGCGGCCGAGCCTTCCCGGCGGAAGTGGAAGGCGACGAGGAAGGTCATGAAGCCGACGATGGCCCGCAGCACCGCCATCGCGGTCGCCGACAGCCGGATGCTGGCGCTGTGCAGCTCCTCCCGCTCGGCGGCCGTCTCGATCGGCGCCTTGGCGCCGTGGGGGCGGCTGATGCGCAGGGCGGCGAGGGCGGTGACGGCGAAAGCCAGGGCCGCGAGCCGCAGGACCCACGGACCGCCGAGGAACGGGATCTTCAGTACCGCCGCCCCGGGCAGGGCGGCGACGAAGCCGGCGACCACCGACAGGACGGCGAGGCGGGAGTTGGCCTCCACCAGCTCGTCGTTGGTGGCCACGGTGCTGGGGACGAGGGCGCTCTTGGTGATCATGTGCGCCTTCGACAGCACGAGGAGGGCGAAGGCTTCGGGGAAGATCCACGCGCTCTGGAGGTGGCTGGCCATCGACAGGCAGACGAGCGCCCTGCTGGCGGAGACGAGGATCATCATCGAACGGCGGCCGCCCCGGCTGCGGTCGAGGGCGGGGCCGAGAAGGGGCCCCACCACCGCGAACGGGGCCATGGTCAGGACCAGGTAGGCCGCCACCCGCCCCCGGGCCGCCGACGGGGAGATCGAGAAGAACAGCGACCCGGCCAGGGCCATGGTCACGAGAGTGTCGCCCGCCACGGCCAGGCACTGCGTCGCCGCCAGGCGGGCGAAGGGCGACGTGCCCAGGGAGGAACCGGTCCGGGGCGGCTTACGGAGCGCCGACCAGCCGGGGGCCGGCTCAGATCGGCGGAGCCGGGACGATGCCGGAGGCAGCGGAGGGGAGCCGGACGGCGGTCGGGGGGTACCGGGCCCTGCCACCCGGCCATCGTAGGAGCCCGAAGGCCGCCTTCCGGCTAGAGGGTGTCGGCGCTCCGGCGGTGGCGCCGCTCGGCCAGGCGGTGCTGGAGGAGCCGGCCGGCGCCGAGGCACAACACGATGAGGGCGCCGATGACGGCAGACAGCAGCATGGCCACGCCGACTGCCACCCGGCCTTCCATCCACAGGAACTTCAGATCGGTTTCCTGGCTGTTCTGGAGGATGAACACCAGCATCAGCAGGGCACCGATCGCTCCTGCCGCGGCCAGGCCCCATGCCGTCCCGGTTCGGGTGTGGGGGGCCTTCAGGTCGTGTTCGAACGTCGACATCGCCACTGTTCTGCCCACCCTCAGCCGGCGACAACCTCCAGGCGCCGGTCGAAAAGCTTCTCGAACAACTCCCGCTTGCGACGGGCGCCCCAGAGGTCGACGTCGACGTCCCCCGTCGAGGAAACGGCCAGGCGCACCCGGCTTCCGTTGACGGTGGCGCGCACGTCCGTGACCGCCCCTGACCGGCTGCGGTCGAGGCCGTCCGCCACACGGAGGAGGGCGGCCAGCTGGGGCACCCGCTCGTGCCACGAGGCGTCCAGGGAGGCCAGCGGCTCGCGCGACGCTCGAGGATCACTCCCCCGGTGGTAGCGGCCGAGGGCGGCGAGCACGTCGACCTCCTCGGGCGAGAACCCCCGCAGCTTCCCGTGCCGGATCAGGTACTCGGTGTGCTTGTGGTGAGACTCGGTGGCCACGTGGGCGCCGATGTCGTGGAGCAGGCTGGCCTGCTCCAGCAACTCCCGGTCCTCCGGGGCCAGCCCATGCAGCGGCAGGGTGCTGTCGAACAGCTCCAGCGCCAGCCGGGCGACCTGGCGGCTGTGGACCTCGTCCCAGTTGCACCGGCGACAGAGCTCGAGAACGGACGCCCGGCGGATGGCGCGAGGGTCCTCGCTCCAGTCGGCGGCGTCGTGATGGCCGATGGCGTCGAGGACGATCCCCTCCCGCAGCGCCCACTCGCTCACCGTCATCCGGTCGAACCCGAACAGCTCCATGGCCGTGAGCAGCACGGTCGAGCCGGTGGCGATGATGTC
>DASUXN010000398.1:0-3821 GCA_036377875.1 Acidimicrobiales bacterium | reverse complement strand
CAGACACCGGTTGGCGATTCTTCGAAGGCCCAGGGGACCGACGAGTGGCTAAATGCCCCTGTAGCAGTCAACTGCATCGTTCTCCATCTGCGTCACGTTGTCGATGCTTGGCCGGAGCTCCAATCGGTCGTCGCGGATATGCGTCCCACCACACAGTGGGAGTGGAATCCATCAACGTCTCGGTATGACGATGTCACTGACCCAGCCTGGGACGCTCCTCAGTAGTGGCGCGAGATAGATCGTGGATCGCGTCCAGTGGTCATGCATGTCACCCAGCGCTGGGAACGGACACTGAGGTGCCCGGGCCTCCGCGAGTGCAGTCGGCACTACGCTCAAGGTGCGACACGGTGGCGGGCCGCCCGTGGCCTACTGCAGATCGGAACGAAGACAGGTGGAAGCGGACTTCCCGAATGACGCAGACGGTGACACCCTGCGAAGGGTTGCGGCGGACGGCAACGACCTCACCAAGCCAATGGCGTTCGACTTGACGGTCGTCCTGCCAGACGAGGCATCGGCGATATCCGTAGCCGACGCCGCGAGATTGGCCGGCTACGAGACGACGATCGATCTCGACGAGGAGTCGGACGAATCGATATGCGTCTGCACGAAGCTGATGCTACCAACCTACGACAACGTCATTCGCGCCCAGGATGAGCTGCAGGAGCTCGTCGCGCCCTACGGAGGTGAAGTGGACGGCTGGGGGACGTTCGGCAACAAGGACTGATCCTGCCGCACATGGCAGTAGGCACCTTCAGGCGGCACGTGCATCCCATAATCGCTACGGTCGTTCGGTCGTGATCCTGCCCCTGATCGCCGGGTTCGGGACGCCCGGGGCGCCGGTTACCGCGTACTCATGTGGGCGCCGCGCCGGATGACAGTTGAGCCGTTGACTCGATCTGCCTGGGCGGTCTCGTGCCACCCCGGATAGGCGGTAGGCCACGTGAGAGAGCGCTTTGGCAGGCCGCGCCGCACAGACGAAGACTGCCCTCGACAGGCCCTTGACAGGCGAACGCCTGTTCGACTAGTCTGGTCGCAGACGCCTCGAGGGCCGGCAACGGGCCTTCCTCCTGATGGTTGCCCGTGCCCACGGATGGAGGTGTCATGGCGGCGACGGTGCTGGAGCAGGCAAGGGCGTTGCGTACCGCCTTGGCGGCGTTCGACCCGGCGACGCTCACGGGCGAAGATGCGGCGACGGTGGCCGAAGCGCTGGCCGCTACCGAGAAGGCCTGTGCCGTGGCGCGAGCCCGCACCGCCGCTCGGGCCGCGGAGTGCCACAGCCACGAGCGACGGGGCTTCGCCGATGCGGCGGAGTGGCTGGCACGCCTGAGCGGCTGCACCCGAGGCGACGCCAAGGCGGCCCTCGACACCGCATCCACCGTGAGCGCCGGCACACCCGTCGGCGCCGCCCTGGCGGCCGGGGAGCTGTCGATAGCCCAGGCGGCGGTCATTAGCCGGGCCGAGTCGGAGTGCCCGGGTAGTGAGGCAGAGATGCTCGCCCTCGCTCGGGGGTCGTCGCTGGCCAAGCTTCACGACGAGGCCCGGCGCCGGCGGCTCGCGGCCGCTGATCCCGAAGAGCTGCACCGCCGCCAGCACCACGCTCGGGAGTTCCGCCACTGGCGTGACGCTGAGGGCATGGTGCGCCTGGCCGGGGCCTTGCCGCCCGAGGTCGGGGTGCGGCTGATGAACCGCCTCGACGACGAGTGCGACCGCATCCGCCGGGCGGCAATCGAACCAGAGCCCCGGGCCGCCCATGCCGCCGATGCCTTGGTGGCCTTGCTCGCCGGGACCGTAGCCACCAAGCGGTCCTCGACCGAGCTGGTGCTGGTCTGCGACCTGAACGCGTACCGGCGGGGCCACGCCCACCACGGAGAGCCCTGCCACATCGTGGGCGGCGGCCCGGTGCCCGTCGAGGTGCTGCGCCGCCTCGCCGAGGACGCCTTCTTGAAGGTCGTCCTCCACGACGGGGTGCGCATCGACACGGTGGCGCACGTCGGTCGCCACATCCGCGCCGAGCTGCGCACCGCGCTGGAGCTGGGGCCGCCGCCCGACTTCGACGGCGTCGTGTGCGCCGAGTCCGGCTGTGACCGCCGCTACGGCTTGGAGTGGGACCACGTCGACCCTGTCGCCAATGGCGGGCTGACGTCGTTCGAGAACCTAAGGGCCCGATGTTGGCCTCATCACCGGGCCAAGACCCAGCGGGATCGCCAAGCGGGGCTGTGCGGCCCGTCGCCGTAGGGCGGCGCGGCACCAAGCCCTCGATGCTCGCTCAAGCCTGGAGGCAGGACTTCCGCCCGCCGGCGGCGAACACAGGGAGCAGGAGGTTGGGGGATGTCGCCGCTACAGAGAAGTTCGCCGCGAGCCGACAACCGGGGAGTGGACTCGACCTGCTCGGAGAGCACCCGGCTGTACGGCCGGCTGACGGCTCGCCTGCAGCGGGACGTGCCCGACCCGCTCATCGCCCTCGGGCTCTTCCGCAACCGGGAGCCCAACGAGCTGCCCCTGCACCTCGCCCTGGCCGTCACCACCCGCAACGTCTACGTGTTCGGCATGCCCTCGTCGGGGCTGGTGGAGGTGTGGGACCGGAGCACGCTGCGGGCTCGGGTCGAGGAGCGCTCCCTTTCGTGGGTGGTGACGGTGACGCTGACCGACGGCCGGCGCTTCGACCTCCACGCCAAGCGGGTGGGCGCCAACCACGTCAACGGCGAGGTCGTCCGGGCCCTCAGCGGGCGATAGCCGAGGCGACCGCGGCCCACACCTCCCGGTGGCGGGCGACGTTGGCAGCCCGGTCGGTGGGCACGATCACGATCCGTACGCCTCCTGCGTCGACTGCTTCGTCGACCGCCGGCACGACCTCCTCCGCCGTCGCCACCCGCACCGCCGGCACGCCGTAGGCGGAGGCCACTGCGGCCAGGTCCAGGCCGTGGGGCGTGCCGAAGAGGGTCTCGAAGTGCTCCGGGAGCCCGGCCTGGGGGAGGAAGGAGAAGATCCCGCCCCCCTCGTTGTCGAGGACGACGAGGGTCGCGTCGAGCCCATGGTCGGTGGCCCACAGCAGCCCGCCCACGTCGTGGAGCAAGGTCAGATCCCCGAGCAGGCCGACGACCGCCCCGTCGCCGTGGACGCGAGCGACGCCCAGCACAGTCGACACGAACCCGTCGATGCCGTTCACCCCCCGGTTGCACAGCCAGCGGACGCCCTCGCGGGGCGCCACGAACGACTCGGCATCTCGTACGGGCATGCTCGAGCCCACCACGATCGCCGCCCCTTCGGGTAGGGCTCGGGCCACGTCACGCACGACGCGGCCCTCGAACGGCTCGTCCCACGAGTCGAGCAGCCCGTCGACCGTCCGGCGGGCGACCGACTCCGCCTCCAGCCACCGCTCCAGCCACGGCGCCCGCGGCCCGCGCCAGCAGATGTCGTCGGTGACCGCTCGCAGGAGAAGGTCCGGATCGGCGGCGACTCGCCGGCCGGCGCTGCGGTTGGGGTCGAGCCACGCCCCGTCGGGGTCGACGATCACCCGCGGCACACCGTCCAGCCATCGGGACGCGGGCTTGTTGGTCAGCGGCGCCCCCACGTGGATGACCATGTCGGGCACCATCGACGCCGCGAACTCGGACGACCGAAGGAGCGGGTCGTAGGTCGAGACGGCGGTCGGGCCCGCCCGCCGTCCGGACGCGGCGTCGGCCAGCACCGGCCATCCCGCCGCCCGGGCGACACGGTGGACCGACTCAGCGGTGAGCCCCGCCCCCCACCCCGCTACCAGGACGCCTCGCCGAGCGTCGTCCACCAGCGCGGTCACCTCGGCCACGTCGTCGGGATGGGGC
>DASUXN010000397.1:0-3412 GCA_036377875.1 Acidimicrobiales bacterium | reverse complement strand
AGGCCTGCGCGGCCCGGTCGCTGGAGCCGGTGGTTGCGCTCCATCACTTCAGCCACCCCCACTGGCTGGGGCCGGAGTTCTGGCTCGACATCCGCTCGCCCGACCGGTTTGCGGAATGGGCGGCGGCCGCCGTCGAGCGGCTTGGCGGCCACTGCCGGCACTGGCTGACAATCAACGAAATCAACGCCGTCCCGTTCCAGACTTGGTTCACCGGGGCGCTGCCGCCCGGCAGGTTCGGCCGGACAGGCGACGTCGTACGGGGGCTGGGGAACCTCCTGGCCGCCCACGTGCTGGCCTATCGCAGGATCCATCGCCGCCAGCCGGATGCGGTGGTGTCCACCAACAACCACGCGCTGTCGGTCTACGAGCTCGACCGCCTCCTGCTCGACGTGTTGCTGGCCCGCGGCCGGGGGGTGGCCCGCGCCGATCTGGGGGACTGGCTGGCTGAGCGGCGGCGTGCCTATCACGGTGCTCTGCCGGCACCCGGGCGGGTGGAGCGCGTGATCAAGACGGTCGCGGCCAGCATCCTGCCCCTCGACAAGGCGCTCCCCAGGGCGGTGAGCGAGGTCTACGCCGGGCCGGATGTGCGGCCGCTGGACGTGGTCCAGCTCAACTACTACGACCCGGTGACCGGCCACCGCCTGCAATGGCCGGGCCGGCACACGGTCGGCGGCCGGACATGGTCGCCGTTCCGCCAGATCTGGGACGACGAGGTGCGGCCGGAAGGACTGGCGACCTACGCCCGGCTCAACCACGAGCCCGGCCTCGACCTGTGGATCGCCGAGAACGGCCTGTGTAACCGCGTACGAGGCGCCTCTGTTCTCCCTCGCCTGGACGGGTGGGACCGGGTGCGGTACCTGCGGGCGAACCTGGCCCAGGTCGGGCGGCTGGCGGACGAGGGTCTGCCTGTGACCCGCTACTTCCATTGGACGTTGGCCGACAACTACGAGTGGGGCTCCTACGAGCACCGCTTCGGCCTGTACCGGGTCGACCAGAACGGGAAGGACCCGCCGACGTGGCACGACACTGACGCGTTCGGAAGCGACGCGGCGGGCACCTACCGGGCCCTGACCGGGGAGATGGCGGGCAGCCGGGCCCGCCGCTGAGGCCGTCCGGCTACAGCCGGTCGAGGAGCTGGGCCTTCTTGGCCTCGAACTCGGCCTGGGAGATAACGCCGCGCTGGCGCAGCTCCTCGAGCTTCTCGAGCTGTTCGAGGGGGGACAGCTCGCGGCGACCGGCCATGCGGTCGGCGTCCCTTGCCTGAGCGGCCTCGATCTCGCGATGGATGATGTTCTGCACCCGCTCGGGGTGAGCGATGTGGTCGAAGGGTTGCTGGCCCCGCTCCCCTGCCGACTCGATGAGCAGGTCGCCGGCGCCCAGCATGCGATGGATCAGGCTGCGGTGGAAGCTCACGTCGTTGAGCCGTTCGAGGGGGATCTCCTGGCCCTTCTTGGTGAACACCCCGTGGCGGTAGATGAGCCGGTCGGTCGTCACGACGAAGTTGGTCGTGTACCACCGGGCCCAGCGAGCGAAGATCCAGACGAGTGCGACACCGGCCAGGCCGAGAATCGTGAGCTGCAACCAGTCGGGCGTGTTGCGGGCGAAGATGGCCAGCACGAGGGCAGCCACCAGGGCGAGCACCGGTCCTGCGAGGAACGACCAGTGGGGCCGCATGTCGAGGACGATCTCCTCGTTCTCGTTCAGGAACTTCCGCGGGAACGGCACGTTCGAAGGGTACCGGCCGGCCGCTCGATCTACCGGTAGACCTTGCGGCGGAAGACGCGGTCGTGGGACTCCACCCGGTCGAGGAAGAGGAGGCCGTCGAGGTGGTCGACCTCGTGGAGGATGGCCCGAGCCTCGAAGGCGTCCGTCTCGATGGTCCGGACGTCCCCGTCGAGGGTCAGGCCCCGCACCACCACCACCCCGGCCCGGGCCACGTCGCCGGTGAGGTCGGGCACGCTCAGGCACCCCTCCCTGGCCAGGACGGGGCTGTGCGAGTCGACGATCTCGGGGTCGAACAGGACAACCTCGCCGTGGCACGTGTGGGCCTTCCGGTGGCCGGAGACATCGACGACGAATGCCCTAAGCCCCACACCGATCTGGGGCGCGGCCAGCCCGACGCAGGCGGGGCGGGACCGCATGGTGTCGACCAGATCGGCGGCCAGGGCCCGGGCCGTGTCGTCGATGCGCCCCACCGGCTGCGACGGCACCTTGAGCCGGTGGTCGGGAAGGGCGACGACGGGCCGGACCGCCACCTCAGAGGATGTCGGCGTCGGAGGGGTGAAGGCTGTGCTCCACACCCAACTCGCCGGCGAGCGCCTCCAGCCCCATACCCAGCTCCCGGGGATGGACCCCGGGCGGAATGGTCACCTCCAGCACCATGGCGTACACCGGCTCGCCGGAAGTGCCGGCCACCCGGGTGGTGAGATCGTTGATGTTGATACCGAGCCGAGCGAGAAGGGACGCGACGCCGTAGACGATCCCGGGCCGGTCGGCGCCGTAGACGGAGACGGTCCACGGGTCGCCGGGGGGCGACTCGGTGACGCCCTCCTCGATGGGCATCACGCTGAGGGAGACATCGACGGCGGCGGCGGCGGCAGTGAGGCCCTTTGTCAACGCCTCACGGTCACCGTCGGGCGGCGTCTCCACCACCAGCATCATCGTGAAATGGCCCCGAAGGATCGTCATCGACGTGTCCTCGAGGTTGCAGCCGTGCTCGACGAGCACGCCGGTGACCGAAGCGACGATGCCCGGACGGTCGGCGCCGACGGCGATGACGACGACGTGGGCCACGTGGGTCTGGCTCGCCTAAGCGAACAGCCGGAGCTGGGAGAGCCGGCCCACCGCGTCGTCCCACGACCGGAGGCGGCGGGCGCGCGCCAGCGTGTAGTCGCGGTTGTAGGGGCGGTCGATCAGCCACGACTCGCACACACCGGCCAGCGCCTCGGCCTCGTGGGGATTGTCCTCGATGGTGACGAGGACGCCCAGCTCTTCGGCCACGGCCGACTTGCCTCCCACGCTGGTGTGGTGCACATCGTCGAGGAGGATGCCGTGGCGCGCCAGCCAGCGGCGGGTGACGGAGGTGAGGTGGCGCGGGCGGGCGGTGATGCCGACCGTGCGCCAACCCGTCTGCTGGAGGCGCTTGACGCCCCAGGCCGCCCCCTCGGCCACGGGCGCCCCCTCGTACAGCGTGGGGTCGCCGAACAGCTCGTCGAGAAAGGACTGGAACGGCGCCTGTGGGACCCCGATGCGGAGCAGGCGCAGGTCGTACGTGCGCCAGGTGTCGGGATGGCTGGACACGCCGAACCGATCCGAGATGCGCGCCGCCACCACCGGGCCCAGGTCGCACACCACCCCGTCGAGATCGAGACCGATCAGCACGGGAGGCAGGATACCGAGGAGGTATGACAGT
>DASUXN010000396.1:0-2454 GCA_036377875.1 Acidimicrobiales bacterium | reverse complement strand
CGCCCGCCCCAGGGAAAAGTCAACCCCCCGCGCGGGTCACCCGGGGCGGGGAAGCAGCCGGTCGCGGATGTGGGCGAGGGGGGCGACCAGGGCGGGATCGCCGTGCAGTACGTCCGTCGGGACGGGCCCGCGGCCGGCCAGGGAGTCGACGATCTCGGCCAATGCGCCACGGAGGTCGGTGCCGTCGACGGTCCGGGCGGCGCGCAGCTCGACGTGGCCGGGACGGACGGTCGCCACGTAGGCGCGGTCCTGCCCGACCAGCCCGATCGTCCGCTCGTACGGTTCGAGGCCCATCAGGATGGCGGCCATCGAGCAGATGAACAGCGAGTAGGTGGCGGCCAATGCTTCCTCGGCCGGGGTCGACGGACCGCCGCCCCCGGTGACCTGGGTGAGGTCCCGCTCGTGGAGCCACGCGTCCCAGAACACGTGGGTGGACAGGATCGTCCACGGGACCGGGCCGTAGGGGCCGCCCACGATCTCGTTCTCGGGTGTGGCCACGCGTGCGTCGAGGGCGGCCGCCTCCTCGGCGCTGAACCGGCGCAAGGCGTCCACCGTCTCCGCCGGTGACTCCCCGTCGGACGGCGTGAGCCACTCGTCGGGCGTGACCCGGTTGTCGAACGGCTTGTCGAACAGCCAGAACGGCGTGCGCCCCAGCGCGCCGACGTGGATCCGGCACCCGTCCCGGACGTGGCGCACGACCTGGTGGGCTGTCCACGCCGAACAGCGGCTAGGCCCCGCCCACTGGCCGCTGCCGAGTCCCTCGGCCACGTCGAGCAGCCGGCCCCGCATCGCCCGCATCGCGACCGGGAGCAGGGCCAGGCCCGCCGTGATCCCATCCCGCCGATCCGCCGTTATCGCCGTCACCAGCTGGGAAGCTACTCCTCGAGCCGCAGGGCGGAGATGAAGGCCTCCTGGGGCACCTCGACCCGGCCGATCGACTTCATCTTCTTCTTGCCTTCCTTCTGCTTCTCCAGCAGCTTCTTCTTGCGGGTGATGTCACCGCCGTAGCACTTGGCGATGACGTCCTTGCGCACGGCCTTGACCGTGCTGCGGCTGACGATGCGCCCGCCGATGGCGGCCTGGATGGGCACGTCGTACTGCTGGCGGGGGATCAGCTCCCGCAGCTTCTCGGTGAGGCGCCGCCCGTAGTCCTCGGCCCGGGACTTGTGGAGGATGGCGCTGAAGGCGTCGGCCTGCACTCCGTTGAGCAGGAGGTCGACCTTGACCAGGTCGCTCTCCTCGTAGCCCGCCTCGTCGTAGTCGAGGCTGGCGTAGCCCTTGGTGCGGCTCTTGAGCTGGTCGAAGAAGTCGATCACCACCTCGGCCAGCGGAACCCGGTAGACGAGCTCCACCCGCTCCGGGCCGAGGTACTCCATCTTCTGCATCTCGCCCCTCCGGGTCTGGCACAGGTCCATGACCGTGCCGGTGTACTCGGTGGGCAGCAGCATGGTGACGTTCAGGAACGGCTCCTCGATGGCGGCCGTCTTGTTGGGCGGCGGGAGGTCGGAGGGGTTGGAGACGGTGACCGTCTCCCCGCCGGTCAGGTGGGCCACGTAGGCCACTGAGGGGGCGGTGGCGATGAGGCCCAGGTCGAACTCCCGCTCCAGCCGCTCCCGCACGATCTCCATGTGGAGCAGGCCGAGGAAGCCGCAGCGGAACCCGAACCCGAGCACGCCCGACGACTCGGGCTCGTAGGTGAACGACGAGTCGTTGAGCCGCAGCTTCTCCAGGGCCTCCCGCAGGTCGGAGAACTCGTCGCCGTCGATCGGGTACAGCCCGCAGAACACCATGGGCTTGGGTTCGCGGTAGCCGACGAGGGGCTCGGGGGCGGGCCGGCCCGCCTCGGTGACGGTCTCGCCGGCCCGGGCCTCGGCCACGTCCTTCACGCCGGCGATGAGGTACCCGACCTCGCCCGGCCCCAGGTCGGCGACCTCCACGTTGGCGGGCGTGCGGATGCCGATCTCCTCCACGTCGTGGGTGACCTTGGCCTGCATAAAGCGCAGGCGGGCCCCGCTGGTGAGCACCCCGTTCACGACCCGGATGGCGCTGACGACGCCCCGGTACTGGTCGTAGTACGAGTCGAACAGCAGCGCCTGGAGGGGGGCGTCGGGGTCGCCCTTGGGCGGCGGGATGCGCGCCACCACGGCGTCCAGCAACTCGGGTACGCCGGCGCCGGTCTTGCCGCTGATCCTCAGGACGGTGGACGGGTCGATGCCGAGCACCGTCTCCATCTCGGCCATGACCCGCTCGGGCTCGGCGGCGGGAAGGTCGATCTTGTTGACCGCGGACACGATTTCCAGGTCGTTCTCGATGGCCTGGTAGGCGTTGGCCAGCGTCTGGGCCTCGATGCCCTGGGTGGCGTCGACCAGCAGCACGGCGCCCTCGCAGGCGGCGAGCGAGCGGGAGACCTCGTACCCGAAGTCCACGTGGCCGGGGGTGTCGATTAGGTGGAGG
>DASUXN010000395.1:0-2375 GCA_036377875.1 Acidimicrobiales bacterium | reverse complement strand
CCCCCGACCGTCGCCCGCATCCTCGAGAACCTCGACGCCGTGCTGGCCGCCCGCGCCGCCTCCGCCCCCGCCCTGCAGGACACGGCCGCCAAGTTCGACGAGGTCGTCAAGGGGCTGGAGGGCCGTACGTCGGTCCCCAGGCTGGCCCCGGTCGCCAACGCCGGCGGTCCCTACACCGGGTCGGCCGGTGCCCCCGTCGCCCTCGACGCCACGGGCTCCACCGCCGGTGCCACCTACGCGTGGGACCTGGACGGCGACGGCCAGTTCGACGACGCCACCGGCCCCGCTCCCTCCGCCACCTTCGCCACCGCCGGCGCCCACGTGGTCGGCCTCAAGGTCACCAACGACGCGGGCCGCTCCGCCCTCGACTACGCCAACGTGACCGCCACCGGAGGCAACCGTCCGCCCGCCATCACCGCCGCCACCCCCGGCCCGGCGGCGGCCGCCTCGGTCACGGTGGGCCAGTCCCAGGCCTTCTCGGTCACCGCCAGCGACCCCGACGGCGACGCTCTCACCTACGCCTGGACCCTCGACGGGTCGGCGGTGGGCAACGGCTCGTCTAGCTTCACCTACGCCCCCGAGGGCGCCGGCGTCGGGGCCCATACCCTCGCCGTCACCGTCACCGGCGGGGCGAAGTCGGCCATGAAGGCGTGGCGGGTGAGCGTCAAGGCGGTCGACGCCGACAGCGACGGCTGGACGTCCACCCCGGACTGCGACGACGCCCGGGCCGACGTTCACCCCGGCGGCGTCGAGCGGTTCGGCAACGGGCTCGACGACGACTGCGACCCCTCCACGCCCGACGCTCCTCCGGGCGGCGCAAGCGGCGATGCCTGGACGTGGGGTCACGCCAACAGCCACGGCTCCGGCTCGTTCAGCAACCTGCTCTCGCCCGTGCTCATGACCAGCCTTCCTCCGGCCGTGCAGGTCGAGAGCATGCTGGGCGCGGGCTACGCCGTCCTCCCCGACGGCCAGGTGCGGGCGTGGGGCGGCAGCGGCGCCTACCTGGGCTGGAACAAGACCCAGGCCAGCCGCACGCCCATCTCCCCCGTCGGCGTCGGCGGCACGGGCACGCTCACCGGCGTCACGCAACTGCAGGCCGACGGCGGCGCCGTCGCCGCCCGCCGGGCTGACGGCACGGTCGTCGCTTGGGGCTGGAACGTCAACGGCCAGAGCGGCGACGGCTCGGACGTCGACTACCGCATGTACCCCGTCGAGGTCACCAATGCCGACGGCAGCCCTCTGACCGGCGTTCGAAGCGTCGAGTTCGGCGAGCAGGCTGTGTTCGCCCTGCTGGAGGACGGCACGATCAAGCAGTGGGCCGCCTACCGGTGCTACGGCGCCCAGGTGCCGCCCGAGACCACCTCCCGCCGAGCCGTCCCGGCCCCGCTGTTCGGCGGCGCCAACGTCCAGATCGAGGCGGCCCAGTCCTACGCCATGACCCGCAAGGCGGACGGCTCGGTGTGGACCTGCGGCAGCGACCTCCAGTACCTGGCCCGCGGCAGCAAGAACCTTCCTATGGCCGAGATGCGTACGCCCCGCCAAGTGCCCGCCTTCGGGCCGGGCAGCGGCGTCGTGGACATCAGCGCCGGGTCCTCCAGCGGTTGGGCCCTAAAGGAGGACGGCACGCTGTGGGCGTGGGGCAAGAACCTCAACCACGAGCTCGACGTGCTGGGCCTGCCCCACGGGCACACCGTCTACGAGCCCACCCACGTGCCCCTGCCCCCGGGCCCACCCATCGTCGACATCGACATGGACGACGCCTGCCACGGCTTTGCCGTGCGGGCCGACGGGTCCGTCCTCTCGTGGGGCTGCAACCTGTTCGGCGGGGCCGGCATCGGCAGCCACGATCTCCAGGTCACCGGCATGCAGGTTCTCGCCATCGACGGCACCGCCGTGGCCGCCAGCTCCTCCATGTGGAACGGCATGGCCCTGGCCCGCCCGCTCGACGACCCCGGCTACCAGCGCCCGACACAGTGGATCAAGGCCAACGTGGCCGACGCCGAGATCGGCGAGGCCTCCGGCGGCACCTTCACCGTCACCCTCACCGAGCCCGCCCGCACCGATGTCGACGTCGCCTGGTCGCTGACGGGGGGCACGAGCGGAACGGCCACCGTGGCGGCCGGCGCCACGTCCGTCGCCGTCCCCGTCTCGGTTCCCGACGACGCCCTGGACGAGGACGACGAACTCGTCACCTTCCAGATCACGTCGATCTCCAACGGGATCCGCATCGAGCGGGGCACCGCGGTCGGCACCGTCAGGGACGACGACGCCCCGCCCGCGATCAGCGTCGAGGGGGTCACCGTTGCCGAGGGCCACACCTCCCTGACCGACGCCAAGGTGGCGGTGAAGCTCTCGGGCCCGAGCGCCAAGGTGGT
>DASUXN010000394.1:0-3930 GCA_036377875.1 Acidimicrobiales bacterium | reverse complement strand
CAGGCGGGTGTCGCCCCGGGGGACGATCACCCGGTCGTTGCGGAGGACCGCCACCGCGGTGGAGTCGCGGGGGAAGCCGAGCGACACGATCTCCCGGTCGGCGGCCGGGCTGTCGGAGGCCAGCGTCACCTCGATGAGGGTCGCCCGGCCCCCCTCGAACGACAGCAGCCGGACCAGCGTGCCCACGCTGACCGCCTCCTCGACGAGGGCGGTGAGCAGGTGCGGGGTCGACACCGACACGTCGACGCCCCACATCTCGTTGAACATCCACTCGTTCTTGGGGTTGTTGATGCGGGCGACGACGCGGGGGACGGCGAACTCCTGCTTGGCCAGCAGGGAGATGACGAGGTTGTCCTCGTCGTCCCCGGTGGCGCTCACGACGACGTCGTAGAGCTCCAGCTGGAGCTCCTGGAGCGAGGTGACCTCGCAGGCGTCGGCCTCGACGACGGTGACGCCCTTGAGCGACGCCCGTACCCGGGCCACCGCGTCGGGGTCCTGCTCGATGAGGAGGACCTGGTGGCCGCCGTCCTGGAGGTCGGCGGCGATGTAGGTGCCCACGTTGCCGGCGCCGGCGATGGCGACCTTCACCGGCGGGAGTTCTCCGTCGGGTTGTGGAGGCGCTGTTCCAGCTCTTCGAGGGCGTCGACCCGTGCGAGGAGGTGGAGGACGTCGCCCTCCTGGCCGACGAGCCCGGGCGACGACAGGCGGCCCTCGCCCCGCCGGGTGAGCGCCCCCAGCCGGAACCGGTCCCCCTCGTCCAGCTCGCTCAGTTTCCGCCCCGCCCACGCGTCCGGGATGGCCCGCTCGATCATCGTCACGCTGCTGCTCGAGTCGGACCACTCCCGTACCGACTGGTCTGGGAACATCCGCCGCATCACCTGGTCGGTCGTCCACGCCACGGCCGCCACGGTGGGGATGCCCAGGCGCTGGTAGATGGCGGCCCGCTTGGGGTCGTAGATCCGGGCCACCACCTGGGGCACCTCATAGGTCTCCCGGGCGATGCGGGCGGCCAGGATGTTGGAGTTGTCACCGTTGGTGACGGCCGCGAACGCCTGCGCCTCCTTCACCCCGGCCCGCTCGAGGTGCTGGCGGTCGAACCCGAACCCCCGGACGGTCTGGCCGCCGAACCCGTCGGGGAGCCGCCGGAAGGCGCTGCTCTTCTTGTCGATCACCGAGACGGTGTGGCCACTGGCGTCGAGCGCCGAGGCGAGCTCGGAGCCCACCCGTCCGCACCCCACCACGACCACGTGCACGGGCCATAGCGAACACGGCCGGGGTCGGGCAGCGCAAACCCGCGGCCGCCTCCCACAGAGGTCGCCGACCAGCGGAAGTACCGTCTGCGCCGTGTATCAGGCCATCAAGCGGCTGATCGTCGGCCGGCCCCTGTCCGGCGAAGAGGAACACGGCCAGAAGCTGCCCAAGTCGGTGGCCCTGGCGACGTTCTCGTCCGACGCCATCTCCTCCACCGCCTACGCCACCGAGGAGATCCTCTTCGTGGTCGCTCTGGGCGGGTCCAGCCTGGCCCTGGGCCTGTCCCGGCTGGTGCCCATCTCGATCGTGGTGGCGATCCTCATCGCCATCGTGGTCGCCTCCTACCGCCAGACCATCCACGCCTATCCCAACGGTGGCGGCTCCTACCTCGTCAGCCGGGACAACCTGGGCCGTTACCCCTCGCTCGTCGCCGGCGCCTCGCTGCTGGTGGACTACATCCTCACGGTGGCGGTGTCGGTGTCGGCGGGTGTCGCCGCCCTCATCTCGCTTCCCGCCTTCCGGGACCTCCGAGAGCATCGGGTGGGCCTCGGCCTGGCCCTCATCGCCCTCATCGCCCTGCTCAACCTGCGGGGGCTGAAGGAGTCCGGGACGATCTTCGCCGTCCCCACCTACACCTACATCGCCAGCCTGACCCTGCTGGTCGGCTACGGGCTCTTCAAGGAGTTCTTCGGCGCCGGCGCCGATCGCATCCCTCCCCCTTCTCCGGAGGAGTTCGAGGGGGCACTGGCCGGAGGCCAGCTCAGCCTGTTCCTGCTGCTCAGGGGTTTCTCCTCGGGCGCAGTGGCTCTGACCGGCATCGAGGCCCTGGCCGACGGCGTGCCCGCTTTTCGTGAGCCCCGGGCCAAGAACGCGGCGACGACGCTGACGATCATGGGCTGCATCCTGGGCGTGCTGTTCATCGGTGTCTCGGTGCTCGCCCACCACCTCGGCCCGCACCCGAGCCACACCGAGACGGTGATCTCCCAGATGGGAAGGGCGGTCTACGGGGGCGGCCCGATCTACGTCATCCTCCAGTTCGCCACCGCCGCCATCCTGACCCTGGCCGCCAACACCGCTTTCGCCGACTTCCCCCGTCTGTCGTCGATCATCTCCCGGGACGGATTCCTGCCCCGCCAGTTCGCCAACCGGGGCGACCGGCTCGTCTTCTCCAACGGCGTTGTGTTCCTGGCCGTGGCCGCCGCCATGCTGCTCATCGGGTTCGGCGGCATCACCACCGCCCTGATCCCGCTCTACGCGGTGGGGGTGTTCACCTCTTTCACCATCAGCCAGACGGCCATGGTCGCCCGCCATCGCAAGCTGCGGGAGTCGGGCTGGAAGCGCAACATCCTCATCAACGGGGCGGGCGCCACGGCCACCGGCATCGTGCTGGTGATCGTGGCCGTGTCGAAGTTCACCGTGGGAGCGTGGCTTCCCATCATCGTGATACCCGCCATCATCGCCCTGTTCCTCGGCATCCGCCGCCACTACGACCGGGTGGCCCGCATCCTCACCGTCGAGCCCTACGAGGTCCGTCCCGTCCGCATGAACCACACCGTGGTCGTCCTGGTCGGACGGATCCACAAGGGAGTCCTCCACGCCCTCGCCTACGCCCGTTCGCTTCGCCCCGAGCACCTGGCCGCGGTCTACGTGTCCTACGACGAGGAAGACCGCGAACGCATCGAGCGCCAGTGGGAGCAGTTCAACCTGGATGTACCCCTCGAGATCGTGGCCTCGCCCTACCGGGAGCTGGTCGAGCCCGTGAACCGGTTCCTCGACGAGCTGGACGCGCGGTGGGAGAACGACACGATCACCGTGGTCATCCCCGAGTTCGTGGTGGGCAAGTGGTGGGAGCAGATCCTCCACAACCAGAGCGCTCTGTTCCTCAAGGGGAAGCTGCTCTTCCGCAAGGGCGTGGTGGTGACGTCGGTTCCGTACCACGTCGACGCCAACGAGGGAGCGGTGGAGCACGACCCCGCCGCCCCGCGCCCACCGACTTAAGCGGGAACGACCACCTCGGTCGATCCGGTCCCCGTGCTGGCGTAGGGGTGGCCGCACATGCCGCCCGAGGAAGCCGAGAACCGCACCGTGTAGGTGCCCGGGGCGGCGAAAGTGTGGCTGGTCTCGGCCTGGGCGTACCCCGGCTCCTTGGCCGGAGGCGTCCACGGCCCGTAGGTGGCGACGCAGGCCGTGACCGCGCAGCCCGACGCCGCGGCCGTCCCCCCGTCACCGAAGTCGCTCATGCGGCATTGGTCTCGGATGGGGGCGTCGGGATCGCTGTAGACGACGACGAAGTCGAACGTGCGGGGGTCGCCCGGCCGGGGCGTGCCCTTCACCGTCACCGTCAGGGGGGCGTTGGCGTCGGGCTCGGGCTCCCACCGGAACGGCCCACAGGCGGCGTCGGTGCTGTTCAGGCAGGCGGGCGGGTCTCCCTCGTGCGTGGCGGCCAGAGCCGACGCGCCCGCGGTCTTCGTCTCGGCGGTGGGCGCCGGCGTGCCCGGCGGTGGCGAGGGCTCCGGCTCGGCCGACGCCTCGGACGACGCGGCGGTGGTCGGAGTCGCCCCACCGCCGGCACCGGCCCTACCCCTAGCCGGAGCGGCCGTGGTGGGCGTCGGGAACTGGGGCGGGAGTACCGAGATGCTCACCTCGGGCGGAAGCTCGAGGGGCTCGACGGTGGTGGGC
>DASUXN010000393.1:0-2614 GCA_036377875.1 Acidimicrobiales bacterium | reverse complement strand
CGCCATCTGGCGGCTGCTGACGGGCGCGCCCAGGCAGGTGTGCCGGCCGAAGCCGAAGTTGAGGTAGTCGGCGGAGGGGCGGTCGGGGCGGAAGCGGCGGGGCGCGTCCACCGCCGGTGCGTCGCGCATGGCCGACTTGGTCACCGCCACGACCGGCGTGCCGGCCGGGATCGTCGTGCCGCCCACCTCCCGATCACGCACGCACAGCCGGGGAACGCCGGCGTGAGGCACGCGCAGCCGGAGCGCCTCGTCGATGTAGCCACCCAGCTGCCGGTCGTCGCCGTAGCGGGCGGCATCGCGCGCCCCTGCCAGCGCGTCGGGCCGGGCCAGCAGCTCTGCGATCGCGGACGTGAACGACTTGACCGTGTTGGGGATCCAGGCCACGGCCAAGGCGATGAGGTTGCCGGTGATGGCGCCCGGCGGAAGGCCGGCGTGCTGGAATCGGCGCAGCACGGTGCCCTCGGACGCCTGAGGCGCGACCACGGGCGCCAGGGCGGCGCGCAGGGCGACGTGGGCCGCGTCGGCACGGCGCGCCACCGCCTGGTCGTCGTTGGGGTTGAGGAAGACCTCGCGGAAGATGTCGTGCGTCCAGCCTGCGAACTGGGCGGGGTCGGGGGCGGGGATGCCGAGGTGCTCGGAGACGGTGCGGGCCAGGACGGGCCGCGCCAGTCCGCCGACTATGTCGAACGTCGGGCGGCCACGGGCGTGCGTCACCGCCTCGTTGGCCAAGGTGGCGGTGCGCCCGGCCAGCGCCTCGACGTCGCCCGGAAGGAAGGCCTGGTCGAGGATGGCGCGGGAGGCGGCGTGGGCGGAAGGGTCGTCGACACCCAGGGCGAACCCGCCCAGGATCTTCTCCATCTTGGCCGAGTAGAGGCCCACGGTGAAGGCGTCCGGATCGGCCAGCACGTCCCGCACGTCGGCGTTGCGGAGGACGAGGGTGAACCGCGGCGTGGCGAGGACCGGTTTGAACCGCCGGAGCAGGGCCAGGACGGGCACCGCGTCCCGCTCGAGGGCCGTGCCCGTCTGGGTGTCGAGCCAGCGGGCGGCGGCCGTTCGCAGGCGAATCAGTGGAGGCTCTTTGGCCGATGCCGCCCGCTCCCATTTGGGGAGGCCCGGATATTCGATCTCGGGCGCCATGGGGCCCTGCCTGCCTGTTTCCGTCCCCATCAGGACACCCCCGTCGTCCGCCGCCTTACCTGACCGGTATGAAAGCGAACCCTACGTGGCCGCCCGAAAGCGGTCAAAGGAGTTACGCTGAACCGCTAGGATCTCGATAATGCGGGTTCGCGTCCTCGGTCCGCTCGAGGTCGTCGACGGCGAAAGACCCGTGCCTATCGGCGGGCCCAAGGAGCGGCGACTGCTGGCCGCGCTCGCTATCCAGGCCGGGCAGGTGGTGCCCGAGTCGCGGCTGGTCGACGTGCTGTGGGGCGACGAGCCGCCTCGCACCGCCACCAAGACGCTCCAGAACTACGTACTGCGACTGCGCAAGGCGCTCTCGTCGGGCAGTGGCGGCCTTTCGATCGTGACGTCACCGCCCGGCTACGTCCTGCGCGGCGAGCCGGAGGCATTCGACTCGCTGTACGTCGCCAGCCTGATCGGCGACGCCCGGCAGGCGGCCCAGGGCGGCGACCACCGGCGGGCGGCCGAGCTGCTCGAGATCGCGCTGGCGTGTTGGCGCGGGCCTTCCCTGGTGGAGTTCGCCGACGAGCCTTTCGCGGTGGCGGAGGCGGCACGCCTCGACGAGCTCCGCCAGGTCGCCCTCGACGAGCGCATCGACGCCGAACTGGCCCTGGGGCGCCACGGTGCCTGTGTGGCCGAGCTCGAGGCCCTGGTGGCCGAGAACCCGCTCCGGGAGCGGCGATGGGGCCAGCTGATGGTGGCGCTCTACCGGTCCGGCCGCCAGGCCGACGCGCTCCGGGCCTACCAGCGGGCTCGCTCCACCCTCGCCGACGAGCTCGGCCTCGACCCCGGCCCCGAGCTGCGCCGGCTGGAGCAGGCCGTCATCGACCAGGACCCGTCCCTCGACATGCCGGCGGTGGCAGAGAGGCCTAGCGCCGGCGCGCCGGCCTCCCCCCCGGCCGCCCCGGCCGGCCTGCCGCCGGGGATCGCGCCACCTCCCGACGCTGTGTTCGTGGGCCGGAGGGAGCCGCTCGCCGTCCTGGAGCGGGCGTGGGACGAGGCCTGTGGCGGTCGCCCGCGCGTCGTCGTCCTCCGGGGCGAACCGGGAATAGGCAAGACCAGCCTGGCCCGCACCATGGCCGTCTGCGCCCAGGCCGCGGGCGGCGTGGTCCTTCACGGCCGCTGCGACGAGGAGGAGGGCATCCCCTACCAGCCCTTCGCCGAGGCCCTCCGCTGGCACGCGGCCTCGTGTCCGATCGAGCTGGTGGCCACCCATCTGGGCACTCTCGGCGCCGACCTCGTGCGCCTCGTTCCCGAGCTGGCCTCGAAGGGCGCCGAGCCACCGCCGCCCGCCGACCCGCCCGTCGAGCGGTACCGCCTGTTCGAGGCGGTGGTGGAGCTGCTCAAGGTCATCAGCGCCCATGCCCCTGTGCTGCTCGTGCTGGACGACCTCCACTGGGGTGCCCGTTCGACGCTGCTGATGCTGCGCCACGTC
>DASUXN010000392.1:0-3659 GCA_036377875.1 Acidimicrobiales bacterium | reverse complement strand
TTGAAGTTGGCGGCGGCCAGGAACGGGGCGTTGACCAGGGCCGAGAAGACGAGCAGGAACGCAGTCAGCACCAGGGCGGCCACGAACTCGCCGACCAGCAGGTGGGGCCACACGTGGACCTTGTCGGTGGGCGTGGCCTTGACGTCCTGGATCGACCCCGCCTTGACCACCGTCAGCAGGCGCTGGGTGTGCCCCTCGGGGCCGCGCGCCACCGGTGGGGCGGCCACGGCCGTCGCCGCCGCAGCGGGGGCGGCGCCCGCCGATGCGGCCGCGCCTCCTCCTCCGCCACCGGCCGCCGCGCTGCGGGCCAGCAGGTGGGGCGGGATCTTGTCGCCCGAGTCGCCGCCGCCGGCCGCGGCCTCGGGACCGCCGTCGCCGCCGCCGCCGCCGGCCCCGGGCTTGCCGAGAGCGGCCCGGCGCTCCTGCGAGCGCTTGAGGAGGTGTTCGGGAACGTCAGTCACGGGTGGCTCCTAGAGGGGACCACTGATGCCGCCGTCCTTGCGGACGCGCCAGAAGTGGATGGCCATGAAGATGACGATGACGAACGGGAACATCAGTACGTGCAGCACGTACCATCGGAGCAGGGTTTCCGGGCCGATCTCGACCCCTCCCAGCAGCACGAACCTGACCTGCTGACCGAAGACGGGGGTGTACCCCATCATGTTCGTGCCCACGGTGACGGCCCACAGGGCGAGCTGGTCCCACGGCAGCAGGTAGCCGGTGAAGGACAGCAGCAGGGTGAGGGTCAGCAGGATGACGCCGATCACCCAGTTGAACTCCCGCGGCGGCTTGTAGGCCCCGTGGTAGAAGACCCGGGCCATGTGGAGGACCACCGAGATCACCATGAGGTGGGCGGCCCATCGGTGCATGTTCCTCACGAGGAGGCCGAAGGACACCACCGTCTCGATGGTCTTGATGTCGTCCCAGGCGGCCGCCGTGGTGGGCCGGTAGAAGAACATCAGGAAGATGCCCGTCACGGTGAGGAGGATGAACAGGAAGAACGACAGCCCGCCCAGGCACAGCGTGTAGCTGACCTTCACCGCGTGGCGCTTCACCTTCACCGGGTGCAGGTGGTAGATGAGGCTGTTCATGATGACGTAGGACCGGTTACGGGGGCTGTCGGTGTAGCCCTTGCGGAAGATCGAGCCGGGCCGGAAGATCGAGGCCCACGCCTGCGAGCCGCGGACCTTCTCCCCTACCTCTGCGAGCCGCTCGGCCGGGCTGCGATGCCCGTTGCCGTTCTCGTCACCAGTGCCGTTGCCGTTCCGACCGCGGCGGAAGAGTGTTGCCATTGGGCGCCTAGAACCTCATTCCGTAAGCGAATCCGTGCTTCTCGTCGCGCTGGTGGGCGTCGCCCTCACGGGCGGCGACGCCGGCCTTGCCCATGATGATCACGCCGGTGGGGCAGCGGTCGACGCAGAGGCCGCAGCGGGTACAGACGTCCTCGTCGACCACGAAGATCACGTGGTCGTCGGGGTCGATGCCGGGCTGGTCGGTCTCCACCGCGTCGGCTACCGCGTCGGTGGAGAGCATGTGGATGCACTTCCACGGGCAGATGTCGACGCAGCCCTCGCACATGATGCACTCGGACTGGTCGATGTGGAGGAACTGCTTGGGCTTGACCGCCTTGGCGAGGTAGTCGCTCCCTACTTCCTGGACGACGTACTCACCGGGAAAAGCGGGCATGGGGGGGTTGGCGTCGGTCTTGGCCATCGATCACACCTTCCTGATCACGGGCCGGCCGAAGCGGGACGTGGGCTCGATCCCGGCCTTGGCCCGGCCGCGCTTCTGCCAGATGGACCACAGGTACATCTGGCCGCCGAGAAAAACGATGTAGAGGCCGGCGGCGACGATGTCGCGCAGGGTCTCGTAGCTGATGATGATGCGGCCCCGGCCGCCCAGGTCGCCGGCCGCCTCGTTGAACTTCACGCCGTCGGCCGAGAAGGCCACCAGCAGCTTGTCGGGGCGCCAGCCGAGCTCGTTGTCGGCCCAGTCGAGCCACTGGTGGGGCACGACTCCGTAGGCGAGGACCATGAGGGCGAAGGCGAATGTGCCCGCCACGAACGCTTCACCCCAGGTCAGCGGGGTGCCGAGGGGACGGCGATGGCCGACCCAGAGGCAGATGGCCACCCCGATGATCGTCAATAGAAACGTCGAAACGAACGCGACCACCAGTCACCTCTCCTCGTGAACGCGCTCACATTCTACCGGCGTGCTCTGAGTCCAGCGATTCGACCCTGTCTTGTCCAAGCGGGGCGGTTCTAGCACGCACCTTTCGTTCCAGGCACATCGGCGCGGGACCGGCCCGAGACCCACCCCACGCCGGGTCGTCGCCCCACTTGGCTCTACCGCGGGACTGCGGTTTACGATCGCAGACGTGACCCAGGTACCGGAGTACCTGCTCGAGCGGTCCCGAGCCCGGCGTGCTGCCCTGGGCCTGGGAGGCGACGCCCCTGCGGCCGCCTCGGCCGCCCCGTCCGCCGACGGCGGGGACGCCCCCGCCGCGACCACAGCCGCTCCCGCCTCGGCCGAGGTGGCGCCGGCGGCGGTGGCGACCGCCCCCACCCAGGCGCCTCCGGGCCCGGCCGTCCCCCTTCCTGAGTACGTCACCGACCCCGGTCCCAAGAGCGGCATCCCGGTGTGGATGATGCCCGTCCTGCTGCTCATTCCCCTCTGGGGCATCCTCTACATGGGGTCGTTCGGCGACACCGGCGGCGCCGCCGCCGCTCCCACCCCGGCCCAGCTGTACACGTCCAACTGCGCCGCCTGCCACGGAGGGACGGGTGAGGGCGGAGTCGGCCCCAAGCTTTCCGGCGGCGAGGCGCTGGCCACCTTCCCCGACGAAGCGGAGCACATCAAGTGGGTCGAGGAGGGCTCGCAGACCAAGCGGGGCCAGCCCTACGGCGCTCCCGACCGGCCCGGCGGCCAGCGGGTGGCCAACACGGGCGGCATGCCCGGCTTCTCGGGCACCATGAGCCCCGAGGAGATCGCCGCCGTGGTCGAGTACGAACGAGGGTTGTAGGGCCGGTCGATGCCTGACGTCCTGGTGGTCGGCGGCGGGCCGTCCGGGGCAGCGTGCGCCTACTGGCTGGCCGAGGCCGGCCATGACGTCCTCGTCGTAGAGAAGAAGTCGTATCCCCGGGAGAAGACGTGCGGGGACGGGCTGACCCCCCGGGCCGTCCGCCAGCTGGAGGACATGGGGCTGGGCGGTGTGCTGGCCGGCCACCACCGCTTCGGCGGCCTGCGGTCGATCGCCTTCGGCAAGACGCTCGAGCTGGAGTGGCCGGACACCCCCGGCTTTCCCCGCTACGGCTACGTCATCACCCGCCACGACCTCGACCAGATCGTCGCCGAGCGGGCCGAGAAGGCGGGGGCCACGGTCTGGGACGGCACCGAGGCGGTGGCCCCCGTGCACGAGGGCGGCCGGTTGGTGGGAGCGGTCCTCAAGCGCAAGGGCGAAGGCGGGCCGGTCGAGGAGGAGGTCCGGGCCCGCTACGTGGTGGTGGCCGACGGGTCGCTCTCCCGCTTCGGCCGCTCGCTGGGGACCACTCGCAACCGGGCCTACCCCCTCGGCATGGCCATTCGGGGCTACTACACGTCGCCCCGCCACGACGAGCCGTGGATCGAGTCCCACCTGGACGTCAGGGACGCGGCGGGCG
>DASUXN010000391.1:0-2265 GCA_036377875.1 Acidimicrobiales bacterium | reverse complement strand
AACCAGGCCGTCCAGGCGGTAGCCGCGCCCGGGGACGGCGCGCACGGTCCGCCCGCAGATCCCCAGGCGGCGGCGCAGGCGTCCGACGGTGACTTCGAGCACGTGGGCGTCGGCGTCGGCCGAGCCCCAGACGCGCTCCAGCAGCATGGCGCGCGGCACCACCCCGCCGCCCGCCTCGAACAGCACCTCGAACAGGGCCCGCTCCTTGGGCGTCAGGTCGGCCCGTACTCCGTCGACCTCCATCACCGCGCCCTGGAGCACCACCTCGCACGCACCCAACCGGAACTCCCTCCGTTCCGCCTCGAAACGGTCGCTCAGGGCCCGCACGAGCAACCCCAGCCGCCCCACGGACGGGGCCAGGGGGGCGATGACCCCCTCCTGCACAGCACCCTCGGCGCAGACCGGCCCGACGCACGCCACCACCACCCGTTCGTTGCAGGCCTGCCGGAGCCGATCGGCCATCTCGTGCTGGCCGGCGATGGCGAACAGGTTGTGGACCGCGGGGGCGCTGGTGAACGTGATGGCGTCCAGCCGGCCTTCGCACGCCGCCTCGACCAGGCGCAGCACGGGCGCGGTGTCGTCGGGCAACCTCCACCGGTAGACGGGGACCTCGACGAGGGTCGCGCCGGCGGCCCGTAGGGCCGACATGGGTCCAGGGTTGGGCATGCCGTACTCCTGGACCACCACCCGCTTGCCCTCCAGGGGCTGGGCCAGCAACAGCTCGACCAGGGCCTCCATCTGCTCGGTGGCCGATCGTTCCCAGACCTCGAGCCCCGCGGCCTGCACGGTGGCGGCCGCCTTGGGCCCCCGGGCCACGATGCGGGCCTGGCTCAGGGAAGCGAGGAGCGGGTCGCCCAAACCCCACGCCGCGGCCGTCTCGAGCCACGCCCGCATGCCGATGCCGGTGGTGGCCACCACGTAGTGGGGAGGCTCGTCGATGACGGCCTGGGTCGCCCGGCGCAGCTCCTCGTCGGAGGCCAGGTACATGGTGGTCATCGTGGGCCCGTGGAGGATCGAGGCACCCCGCCGTTCGAGCAGCTCGGCCTGCTCCTGCCAACGCCGGTCGGCGGTGATGCCCACCACGAACCCGTCGAGGGGGCGAAGGGTCATGTCACGATCGATTGTCGACGGGGTCTGTGAACGCGGGGTATGGAAGGTGTTTCCCCGGAAGGAACTCAGCCTGAACCGGACCTGACCTCACAGCCGACCCTCGGAGCAAGTGAGGAGTTGGACTCCGTCTGTTCATGGCGGGGCAACCGACGGAAAACACCCGTCGAGTTGGCTTGGGTCATGGACCTCGCGCGCCGCACACTCGTGGTCGCCGGCAACGGAATGGTCGGCCACAAGCTGCTGGAGATCCTCGTCGAGCGCGGCGCCACCGCGGAGTGGGACATCGTCACGTTCTGCGAGGAGCCCCGGCCCGCCTACGACCGCGTGGGGCTGAGCTCGTTCTTCGCAGGGACGTCGGCCGACGACCTCTCCCTCGTCACCCCCGGCTTCTTCGACACCATGGGGCTCACCCTCCATCTGGGCGACTCGGTCGCGTGTGTGGACCGGGCGGCCAAGGAAGTCGTCTCCGCCAACGGGGTCCGGGTCCCCTACGACGCGCTGGTGCTGGCCACCGGCTCCTATCCCTTCGTCCCCGCGGTACCCGGGCGCGACGCGCCGGGCTGCTTCGTCTACCGGACCATCGAGGACCTCGAAGCCATCCGCGACGCCGCCGCCGGCGCCCGGGTGGGCGCGGTGGTGGGCGGCGGCCTGCTCGGGCTGGAGGCGGCCAACGCCCTGCGCAGCCTGGGGCTGGAAACCCACGTGGTCGAGTTCGCGCCCCGGCTCATGCCCCTGCAGGTCGACGACGGCGGTGGGTCCGCCCTGCGCCGCCACATCGAGGAGCTCGGCGTGGTGGTCCACACCGGCGCGGCCAGCAGCGAGATCCTGGTGGGCGAGGACGGCCGGGTGCGGGGCATGCGCTTCTCTACGGGGCAGGACGACCTGGACTCCGATCTAGTCGTGTTCTCCGCTGGAGTCCGCCCCCGTGACGAGCTGGCCCGGACCGCTGGCCTCGAGGTCGGAGAACGGGGCGGCGTGGTGGTCGATTCGGCCTGCCGGACGTCCGATCCCGACGTGTTCGCCATCGGCGAGTGCGCGGTGGCCGAAGGCCGGGTCTGGGGACTCGTCTCCCCCGGCTACCAGATGGCCCGGGTCGTCGCCGACCGCATCCTGGGCGGCGACGCCGTGTTCGCGGGCGCCGACCTGTCCACCAAG
>DASUXN010000390.1:0-4536 GCA_036377875.1 Acidimicrobiales bacterium | reverse complement strand
CCCACGACCAGGGCCACGTGCTCGATCGACGAGCGGGGCGCCTGGGCCAGCTCGACCACCTTGGGCACGAGCTCGGGCGGGAGGTTGTCGATGACGAACCACCCGAGGTCCTCGAACGTGTCGGCCGCCGTCGACCGGCCGGCGCCCGACATCCCGGTGATGATGAGGAACTCGCTCATATGACCCTGGCCGCGGCGAGGACGAGCCCGGCCGTGCCGAAGACGATCGGGACATTGGCTACGAGGAACTTGGGGATCTGCGCGTCGACCTTGGACCGCAGCGCGGCGATCTCTCCTCGGGTCTCTGCCCGGAATGCCCGCACCTCGGCCCTCAGCTCGGCCATCTCGCCCTTGAGCTCGGCCCTCAGCTCAGCCATCTCGCCCCTCAGCTCGGCCATTTCGCCCCGCACGACGGCCAGATCGGAGTGACGGGCCACGTCGTCCCATCCCCGGGCGGGCAACAAGTGCATCAACGTCGAGGCCGGGCCCTCGCCCAGGGTCGTTTCGAGGGCGGCGTAGAGATGCTGACGGTCGCGGTCGGTCGCCATCGGGCGCGCTTCCTCTCTGGAGAATCACCAGAGGGGGAAGTCATGCATGAAGGATACCGGAGGGGTGTGACGTTCACGAGCGTTCGGCGAGCAGGAAGAGGAGGCGAGGGATGGTGGAGGCGTCGCGGTATTCGCTCGCCCGGGCGAGAAAGCCGGGAGGCGGGGCCGGTTCCTCCATGCGGCGGACGAACATGCCGGCCGCGGCCATGGCGTTGACGTAACGGGACAGGGGGCGGTGGACGAAAGGGAGGAAGACGTCCTTCTCCACCTCCTCCATGGTCTTGTCCTCGACGAGGTAGGGACCGATCCGCCAGTACTGCTCCTCGAGGATGTGGTCGTCGATCCAGCCCGACCCGGGCGCCTGGAGCAGAGGGTGGTTGAGGAAGAACAGGAACCGTCCGCCCGGGCTGAGCACCCGCCCGACCTCGGCCAAGGCGGCGTCGGCGTCGTCGATGTGCTCGAAGACCAGGCAGGCGACCACGGCGTCGAATGCGCCGGTCCGGAAAGGGAGGGCGGTTGCCTCGGCGCGCCCGTAGGACGGCCCCCCGGCCCGTTCCCGGGCAACGGCCAGCTGGGCCCACGAAGGGTCCACGCCGACGACAACGGCGTTCGGGCCACCCAACCCAGCGTCGGAACTCAGGCCATCCCGGCCGGCCGCCACCGAACGGGCGGCCAGCCGGGCCATCTGGCCCTCACCCGTGCCGACATCGAGGACCGACGACGCACCGGCCAGGTGCTCCGCCGCCATGGGCAGGATCTGCTCCTCGTACTCGGCGTCGGCGCCGTCGGTGAACCCTTCCTGCCACCAGCCCGCGTGCTGCTCCCAGGGGTCGGCGGTCACGACGTGCCCACGGTCCGGCGGTGGAGGGCGTCATGGACGGCCTGACCGACCGCATCGGGGAGCCACGGCAAGGCGAGCAGGGTCTCGACGGGCGCCGCCTTCAGCGCCGCCATCCCGCCCAGCTCCTTGACCAGCCGCTTGCGCCGGACAGGCCCCAGCCCGGGTACGTCGTCGAGGACGCTTCGGGTCATGCGCTTGCCCCGCAGGTCGCGGTGGTAGGTGATGGCGAAGCGGTGGGCCTCGTCCCTGATCCGCTGGAGAAGGTACAGCGCCTCCGACTGGCGGGGGATGCGGATCGGGTCGGACAGACCCGGGACGTACACCTCCTCGAACCGCTTGGCCAGCGAGGCCACCGCGATCTCGTCCTCCAGACCCAGTCGTTCCACCACCTCCTGGGCCACGTTCAGCTGGAGCCGCCCCCCGTCGACGAGCAGCAGCTGGGGCGGGTATGCGAACCGGTGGGGCCGTTCGGTGACCGGCTTCGCCCGCTCGGTGATGAGGGCCGTCAGCCGGCGGGTCAGCACCTCCTCCATGGCGGCGAGATCGTCGTGCACGGCCGTCTCGCGGATCTTGAAGCGGCGGTAGTCGGCCTTCTTGGGCAGGCCGTCCTCCATCACCACCATCGACCCGACGTAGTCGCTGCCCTGGATGTGGCTCATGTCGAAGCACTCGATCCGGAGCGGCGCCACGGGCAGTTCGAGGGCCTCCTGGAGGGAGTTGAGAGCCCGGGCCCGGGAGTTGTGGTCCGACGCCCGCTTCAGGCGGTGGCGCGTGAACTCCTCCCTGGCGTTCTGGGTGACCATGGCGAGGAGGGCCTTCTTGTCGCCCCGCTGCGGCGTCCGGATCGACACCTTGGTGCCCCGCTGCTCGGTGAGGAGCTCGATGTAGAGGTCCATGTCCTCGGGCTCTTCGGGCAGCAGCACCTCCCGGGGCACGCCCGTTGGACCCGGTTCTGCGTACAACCCCTCCAGCACATGGCCCATCAGCTGGGGGCCGGTCACGTCCTCCACCTTGTCGAGCACGAACCCCTTGCGGCCCACGACCCGGCCCCGCCGCACGTAGAAGACCTGGACCGCCGCCTCCAGCTCGTCCTCGGCGATCCCCACGACGTCGATGTCCTCGGGCCGCTCGGTGACCATGGCCTGCTTCTCGATCACCTTCCGGACGGCGGTGAGCCGGTCCCGCAGCCGGGCCGCCCGCTCGTACTCCTGCACGTCGGCCGCCGACCGCATTTCCTGCTCCAGCCGTCGGACCACGGGCTGGGTCTCGCCGTCGAGGAAGTCGATGAGGTCCTCGACGAGGCGGTCGTACTCGGCCTTCTCCACCTCCCCCACGCACGGCCCGGTGCACTTCTCGATGTGGAAGAGCAGGCAGGGCCGCCCCAGCCGGTGGTGGTGGCTGAACTTGTTCTCCGAGCACGTGCGGATGGGGAAGGTGCGCAGGAGGAGGTCGAGCGTCTCCCGAATGGCGTAGGCATGGCCGTAGGGGCCGAAGTAGCGAACCCCTTTACGCTTCGCCCCCCTCATCACCATGGCCCGGGGCCATTCGTCGCCGACGGTGATGGCCAAGAAGGGGTAGCTCTTGTCGTCCCGCAGGCGGATGTTGAACCGGGGCCGGTGCTGCTTGATGAGGCTGTACTCGAGCATGAGGGCCTCGACGTCGTTGCGCACCTGGATCCACTCCACCGACTCCGCGGCCGCCACCATCTGGGCCGTGCGGGGAGCCAGGTGGACCGGGTTCACGAAGTAGTTGGACAGGCGGCTGCGCAGCGACTTCGCCTTGCCTACGTAAATGACGCGCCCGTCCCGGTCCTTGAACTGGTAGGACCCGGGCGAATCGGGGATGGTGCCGGCCGGCGGCCGCTGGAGCATCGCCTCCATCGTGCCGCGTCCAGCTGCCAGCGTTGCGCGGCCCCGGCACGTAAACTGTGCCGTACACCGGCCTGGTACCCGGTGACATCTGCTCCGTGGCCGACAACCCCGCGGTGGGCGACCAGGCTGTCCCCGCCGGCCGAGAAGCGGAGCTTCATAGCGGAGGGGCAATCATGTCCTTGAAGACGACGCCGTTTCGTGTGCAGACGGCGCTCCCGGACCGGTACGTAAACGCGTCCCCGGACGAGCTGGCGGCCTGGATCGGCGCCGCCAAGGCCACGCTGGGTGACCGGCTGCTGATTCTGGGCCACCATTACCAGCGCGACGAGGTAATGCGCTGGGCCGACGCCCGGGGCGACTCGTTCGGCCTTTCCCGGTTGGCGGCGTCCAGCTCCAAGGCCCAGTACATCGTTTTCTGTGGCGTCCACTTCATGGCGGAATCCGCGGACATCCTCACTGCCGAACACCAGGTCGTGGTGCTTCCCGACCTGAACGCCGGCTGCAGCATGGCCGACATGGCCGACCTTGACTCGGTCGAGACGGCGTGGGACGAGTTGGCCGCCATCACCGACATCGAGCGGATCGTGCCCATCACCTACATGAACTCCTCCGCCGCACTCAAGGCCTTCGTGGGCCAGAACGGCGGCGCCGTCTGCACCTCGTCCAACGCCCGGTCGGTGGTGTCGTGGGCACTCGGGCGGGCTGACAAGCTGCTGTTCTTTCCCGACCAGCACTTGGGCCGCAACACCGCCTTCCAGCTGGGTTACCGGCCCGCCGATCTGCGCGTCTGGGACCCCAAGCGGGACCTGGGCGGGCTCGAGGATACCGACGTCAAGGAGGCCGCCTTCCTGCTCTGGAAGGGGCACTGCTCGGTCCACCAGCGCTTCAAGGTCGCCCACGTCGAGGCGTTCCGGCAGGCCCACCCGGACGGGCTGGTCGTCGTCCACCCCGAGTGCGCGGCCGGGGTCGTGGCCGTCGCCGACCAGGTCGGTTCGACCGACTTCATCATCAAGGCGGTGGAGGCCGCGGCTCCCGGGACGGTCATCGGCATCGGCACGGAGATCCACCTCGTGCAGCGCCTGGCCGCCGAGCACGCGGACCGGACGGTCGTGTCGCTCGACCCTCTCGTCTGCCCGTGCTCGACCATGTTCCGTATCGACGCCGCCCACCTGGCGTGGTGCCTGGAGAACCTGATCGAGGGCACCGTGGTCAACCGGATCTCGGTCGACCCGGAAACCGCGACATGGGCCCGGGTTGCGCTGGAGCGGATGTTGGAG
>DASUXN010000389.1:0-7650 GCA_036377875.1 Acidimicrobiales bacterium | reverse complement strand
GGCTCCTCGGTGGCGCCATCGCGTCGTTCACCGAATCGTTCAGTTCGCACTGAACGGGATGGGGCGGACGCGAACGCCTAAGGGGTAGTTCGAGTCCACCTAGGAGGAACCCCGATGGATGCTCCCTACCAGGCCGCTCCCGACGTCCACGTGCTGCCCGTCAACCTGCCCATCCCCGGCGCGGGAGTGCTGCCCATCAACGCCTACGTGCTCATGGCCGACGAGCCGGTGCTGATCGACACCGGGCTCGGGCGCGACAGCGACGAGTTCGTGGCCGCCGTCGAGTCGATCGTCGGCCTGCGTGACCTGCGCTGGATCTGGCTGACCCACGACGACGCCGACCACACCGGAAACATCCAGCGGATCATGGAGGCGGCGCCCCACGTCCGCCTCGCCACCCATGCCTTCGCCGCCCTGCGCATGTCGTCGTGGTGGCCGGTGCCCCTCGATCGGGTCCACGCCATCCGCGTCGGCGACCGCCTCCCCGTGGGCGACCGCACGCTGCGGGCGGTGGCCCCGCCCCTCTACGACAACCCCATGTCGACCGGCCTGCTCGACGAGGCGACGGGCAACCTGTTCTCGGTCGACTCGTTCGGGGCGCTGTTGCCCGAGGCCACCGAGGACGCGGCCGAGGTGCCCCACGACGCCCTGGCCGGCGGTATGGCCGCCTGGGCCACGTCGGACTCCCCGTGGGCCCACCTGCTGGATCGGGCCCGGTTCAGCGCCGTCCTCGACGGCGTCCGCCGCCTCCAGCCGACCCGCATCTTCTCCTCCCACCTCCCCGCCGCCCGCGGCACCTCCCTCGAGCGCTTCCTCGAGGTGCTGGAGTCGGTGCCCGACGCGGCGCCCGCCGTCGCCCCGAACAACGAGGAGTTCGGTTACATGCTCCAGGCCCTGTTCGCCGGCCACGCCGCGTCATGAGCGGGCGACGGGGCGACCCTTCGTCCGGCTGCGAGACCTGACGGCCGCCCGGTTCGTCGGGCAATCCGACGCTACCTTCGGGGGCAGGCGGCACGGTCTTGCGCGACGAACCTGAGCCGGGAGGGATTGGACATGACCATAGGAGCGATCGAGGTCGCGGGCGTCGACGGTGGCGGGGTGAGCCTGTCGCTGGAGGACCTTCGGCTGCTGGGGGGCGAGCCGAACGGCCGCCTTCTCCGGCCAGCTGATCCGGGATGGGACGAAGCCACCCTCATCTGGAACGCCATGGTCGCCCGCCAGCCTGCCCTCGTCTTCCGGCCGGAGTCGGCGGCCGACGTGGCGGCAGCGGTGAGAATGGCCGCTGACCGCGGGATCCTGCTCAGCGTCAAGGGGGGCGGACACAACATTGCCGGAACTTCCATGGCGCCCGGCGGGCTCACGCTCGACATGTCGCTCATGCGCACTGTCGAAGTCGATCCGGCGGCCGGCATCGCCCACGTCGGGGCCGGATGCCTTCTCAAGCACGTCGACGCCGCCACTCAAGAGCACGGCTTGGCGGCCGTGCTCGGGTTCGTGTCGGAGACGGGCGTGGCGGGGCTGACCCTCGGCGGGGGCTTCGGCTACCTCACCCGCCGCTTCGGCTGGACGGTCGACTCCCTCGAGGCGATCGAGATCGTGACCGCCGACGGCCAGATCCGTACCGCCAGCCGCGACGAGGAGCCCGAGCTGTTCTGGGCCCTCCGGGGCGGCGGCGGCAACTTCGGAGTCGTCACCCGCTTCACCTTCCGGCTCTTCGAGGTGGGGCCCACGATCACCGGGGGCCTCATAGCCTGGAGCGCCGAGGAGGCCGACGAGGTGATGGCCATGTACTCGGAGTTCACCGAGTCGGCCTCTCGCGAGATCACGACCGCGCTGATCGTGCGCATGGCCCCGCCCGCGCCGTTCGTGCCCCCGGAGTGGCACGGCAAGCCGATCGTGGCCATGGTCGTCTGTCACAGCGGCTCCGACCCGGAGGGCGATCTCCGCCCCGTCCGCAGCTTGGGCAAGCCCGTGTTCGACGTGGTTGCGGAGAAGCCCTACGCGGCCCAGCAGGCGATGCTCGACGCGACCCAGCCCAAGGGCCTCAACTACTACTGGAAGAGCGAGTTTCTTCCCGCCTTCTCGCCCGCGTACCGGACGACTCTCCTCGAGAACGCCCTTCGGCTCACGTCGCCCAGGTCGCAGTCGGTCGCCGGTTTCCACATCGGCGGTGCGCTGAACGAGCGGGACGAGCACGACGGTGCCGTAGGAAATCGCGACGCCCAGTACATCGCGGCGATCGCCGCCTGTTGGGACCCCGGCGACGAGCGGGCTGAGGAGCACCTGGCCTGGGCCAGGCGGTCGTGGGAGGCGGTACGCCCCTTCTCCACCGGCGGCAACTACGTCAACTTCCAGGTCTTCGACGACGATACGGCGCGCACGGCCGGGGCCTACCGCGCCAATTACGAGCGTCTCCAGCAGGCCAAGGGGGCCTACGACCCCCACAACCTGTTCCGCGTCAACCGCAACGTCTCGCCCCAGGGCTGACGTAGCACCTGGCTACAGGGGTTCCACCTCCCCCGCCTCCTGCCGGGCGACAGTCACCGGACCACCATGTCCAAACGGGAAGGAAACGCTTTCCTCCGCGCCACGACCAGCAGCCGGTGGGGCGATTCCGGCGCGGGCCGGCACGGTTCACCATGGCCTCACCGATCGACCCACGGGGAGGCTCACGATGAAGATGCGGGTGAAGTTGGCGGCCGGAGCGTTGGTGGCGGCGTCGGCGCTAGCCGGCGGCGCCGGTGGGGCAGAGGCGGCGACGTCGGGCGGCGGCATCCGCAAGGCGCTGTGCGAGGCCAGCGGGGGCTACTGGTACCCGGGCAAGACCGTCTCGTACTGCTTCTACAAGGACGGCTCGGGCATGATCTGCGACGACTGGGGCTGCGACAAGTACCCGGCGCCGGTCAAGCAGGCGAGGGCGCTCACGGCTAGCCGCGGGTAGGTCAGGAACCGGCAACCGGGAGCGCCGAGTCCTGGCTCCGCCCGAGGCATCGCCAATTGGTCACACACGATCTTGTCCGCCGTTCGCCGACAGGGGCAGTGGAGGTGGAGGGAATCGAACCCTCGTCCTTCGGGTTCTTGACGGGCCTTCTCCGAGCGCAGCCGACGGTGAGGTCTCGGGCAGTCGCTCGTCGTCGGCTCCGGACGACCGCCCCAGTCAGCTGAAGTGTCCCCGGCGGAGCTCGCTGACGTCGCTCACCGGGTAAGCCCCGCTAGATGACATTCGGATCCGGACCGCAGGGCTGGGCCCGGGCGAACGTCTCACTGGTTATTAAGCAGCGAGAAGTTGCCGGTTTGAGTCGGCGTTTATGTTTTGGTTTCCGGCTCTTTTACGTGGCTCCGGAGACCACGGCTCGCTTCTCCCATCTCGACGACCGAAGTCGAAACCATGCACCCCCATGTAGCTGTTGTCTCTTCACTGTAAACGCTGAGACGGGGGTCAGCCTTCCCGGTTCCTGCGGGCGAGGGCTCGCTGGGCCTCACGGTTGGCGTCCCGTTCGGCGATGGCCGACCTCTTGTCGTGGCGTTTGCGGCCCCGGGCCAGGCCGAGCTCGACCTTGGCCTTCCCCTCCTTGAAGTACACCGACAGCGGCACGAGGGTAAGCGATTCGAGCGCGACCCGGCTGGCCAGCTCGGCGATCTCAGAGCGGTGGAGGAGGAGCTTCCGGCGCCGCTCGGGCTCGTGGCCGCCGAACCCGTCGGCCTGGGCGTAGGGCGAGACGTGCACCCCGACCAGCCACAACTCCCCGCCGTCCATGCGGGCGTAGGAGTCCTTGAGCTGGATCTGGCCCTCCCGCAGGGACTTCACCTCCGTCCCGACCAGGGCGATGCCGGCCTCGTGGGTCTCGAGGATGTCGAAGTCGTGGCGGGCGCGCCGGTTCTTGGCCACCACCCGAACGGGGGGACCGGCGGCCTTGGCCTGCTGGCGGGCGGCTTTCATCTTCGCCACGGCCCCGACGGTACCCTCACCCCTTCGTGCTCAGGCTCGCCCGACCCGACTACCTGGCCATCGTCGCCCACGCCCTCGACGGCGTGCCCGAGGAGGTGTGCGGCCTGCTGGCCGCCCCGGTGGGGGGCGATTCGGGCCAGATCGAGGCCGTCTACAAGTGCCGGAACATCCGGGCCTCGGCCAAGGTCTACGAGCCTCATCCCCTCGACGTGGGAGCGGCCGACGACGACGCCGGCGCCCGCGGCCTCACCTTGGCCGGCGTCTACCACTCCCACACCCACACCGACGCGTGGCCGTCGCCGACCGACGTGGCCGAGGCGGGATGGCCCGACTGGCACTACGTGATCGTGTCGCTGCGCCATCCCGAGCCCGTCCTGCGCTCGTTCCGCATCGTGAACGGGGAGATCAACGAGGAACCGGTCGAGGTACGCCCGCCGGTAGAGTGACGCTGATGCCTGTCGATGTCCACCTGCCCACCGTCCTCCGCCAGCACGCCGGCGGCCTGTCGTCGATCAAGGCCAGCGGTTCCACGATCGCCGAGGTCTTCGAGGATGCAATCCGGCAGTTCCCGCTGCTCGCCGGCCAGCTCGTCACCGAGGACGGGAAGCTGCACAAGTTCGTGAACGTCTACCGCAACGACGAGGACGTCCGGTTCCTCGACCAGCTCCAGACGAAGGTGTCCGACGACGACGTGATCTCGGTCCTGCCGGCCGTCGCCGGCGGCTAGGTCGATTTCGGCGGGTGGCCGTTCGCCGCTCGGTCCTCGAGCTCATCGGCAACACGCCGCTCGTCGAGGTAAGCCAGCTCAGCCCTACGCCCGGCGTCCGCATCCTGGCCAAGCTGGAGGGCCAGAACCCGGGCGGCTCGGTCAAGGACCGCATCGCCCTGGCCATGGTCGAGGCGGCGGAGGCGGACGGCACGCTGAAGCCGGGCCAGACGATCCTCGAGCCGTCCTCCGGCAACACCGGGATCGGGCTGGCCATGGTGTGCCGGCTCAAGGGATACCCGCTGCGGATCGTCCTGCCCGGCAACGTGTCGCCCGAGCGCCGCCAGCTGCTGGAGATCTTCGGCGCCGACGTGATCGAGTCACCGGGCGACGAGGGGTCCAACGGGGCGGTGCGTATGGCCGAGCGGCTGGCCAAGGAGATGCCCGACGTCGCCATGCTCTACCAGTACGGCAACCCGGCCAACGTGCGGGCCCACTACACGGGCACGGGGCCGGAGATCTGGGCCGACTGCCCCGAAGTCACCCACTTCGTATCGGGCCTGGGCACGAGCGGGACGCTCATGGGGGTGGGGCGGTACCTCAAGGAGCGCAACCCGGCGGTCAAGGTGTGGGCCGTGGAGCCGCCCGCGGGCGAGCTGGTGCAGGGGCTGCGCAGCCTCGACGACGGCTACGTCCCGCCCATCTTCGATCCGGACGTGCTCGACCGGAAGGTCATCGTGCGGCCCCGCGAGTCGGTGGAGTGGACGCGCCGGCTCACCGAGGAGACGGCGATCTTCGCCGGCATCTCGTCGGGGGCGACGGTGGCGGGGGCGGCGCGGGTGGCCCGCCAGCTCGACGAGGGCGTGATCGTCGTCGTGCTGGCCGACGGCGGCTGGAAGTACCTGTCCACCGGCCTGTGGACCGACGACCTGGACGAGGTCGTGGAGCGAACCTCGAAGATCGTCTACTTCTGATGGACGACCGGCCCATCGGGATGTTCGACAGCGGGTTCGGGGGGCTGACCGTGGCCCGCGCCGTGATCGACCTCCTGCCCGGCGAGGACCTCGTCTACTTCGGTGACACCGGCCGCTACCCCTACGGCCCCCGCCCCCTCGACGACGTACGGGCCTACAGCCAGCAGATCGCCGACCTGCTGTGCGGCGCCCACGGGGTGAAGCTGCTGGTGGTGGCGTGCAACACCGCCACCGCGGCCGCCCTCGACGTGCTCCACAAGGACTGCCCGGTCCCGGTGATCGGCGTGATCGAGCCGGGCGTGCGGGCCGCGGTGGCCGCCACCCGCAACGGGCGCATCGGCGTCATCGGCACGGTGGGGACGATCGGGTCGGGCGCGTACCAGACGGCGGTGCTCGACACCGGCAAGGACGTCCGGCTCACGTGCGCCTCCTGCCCCGGCTTCGTGGAGCTGGTCGAGAAGGGGGAGACGGCGAGCGACGGCGCCTACGTGTTGGCCGAGCGGCTGCTCGCCCCCGTGCGCCAGGCCGCGGTGGACACCCTGCTGCTGGGCTGCACCCACTACCCCTTCCTGGCTCGCACCATCGGCGACGTCATGGGCCGGGGCGTGGTGCTGGTCTCCTCGGCCGACGAGACGGCCTTCGAGGTGCGGGCGGTGCTGGCCGATCGGCGGCTGACCGCCGAGCCGGGCCGGGAAGGCGGCCACCGCTTCATCTCCTCGGGGGACGTGGCATGGTTTCGGGCTCTCGGCAGCCGGCTGCTCGGCCCCGAGCTGGGCGAGGTGGAGGAATGGCGATGGGAATTGCCGGCCTGAGTGGCCAGAGCGCCATGACGGTCACCGTGCTGGGCTGCTCGGGGTCTTACCCGGGCCCGGGCGGGGCGTGCAGCGGGTACCTGGTCGACGACGGGACCACCCGTGTGTGGGTCGACGCCGGCTCGGGCACGCTGGCCAACCTCCAGCGCAACGTCGACCCCGCGCAGATCGACGCTCTCGTGCTGAGCCACGAGCATCCCGACCACTGGGCCGATCTGGAGGGCTGGCACAACATCCTGCGCTTCGTGCTGCTGAAGCAGTCCTTCCCCGTCTACGCGCCGGCCGGGCTGCGCCAGCACGTCTATCAGGACATGTCGCCGTGGATCGCCTGGAACGACGTGGCCGAAGGCGACCGAATCACCATCGGTACGTTCGACGTGACCTTCTCCCGCACCGATCACGGGCCCGAGACGTTGGCCATGCGATTCGACGCGCCCGCCGCGGGCCGCTCGTTCGGGTACTCGGCCGATACCGGCACGGGCTGGTCGTTGGAGGCGCTGGGGCCCGGGCTCGACCTGGCCGTGTGCGAGGCCACCGTCCCACAGTCACTGGAGGGAGCCATGCAGCACCTGTCCGCCCGCCAGGCCGGCCAGACGGCACGGGCGGCGGAGGCGACCGAGCTCGTCCTCACCCACCTGTGGCCCGGCCTCGACCCCGAACGGTCCCGCGACGAAGGGTCGGCGGCGTTCGGGAAGCCGGTCGAGGTGGCCACCGTCGGCCGGAGCTTCGAGCTGTGAGCCCCCGCCCCGACGGGCGGCAGCCCGACGACCTGCGCCCGCTGTCGTTCGTGCGGGACTACACCGAATTCGCGGCCGGTTCGGTGCTGGTCAGCATGGGCCGCACCCGGGTGCTGTGCACCGCCTCGGTCGACGAGCGCGTGCCGCCGTGGATGCGGGGCCAGGGCAAGGGGTGGGTGACAGCCGAGTACTCGATGCTGCCCGGGTCGACCACCGACCGCAGCGACCGGGAGGTCAACCGGGGGAAGCCTTCGGGGCGCACCCAGGAGATCCAGCGGCTGATCGGGCGCTCGTTACGGGCGGTGACCCAGATGGTGGCGCTGGGGGAGCGTCAGGTGATCCTCGACTGCGACGTCCTCCAGGCCGACGGCGGCACCCGCACCGCCTCCATCACCGGCGCCTACGTGGCCCTGGTGCTCGCCATGCGCAAGCTGCACAAGGCCGGGGTGATGCCGCGCATGCCGAAGCTCAC
>DASUXN010000388.1:0-2962 GCA_036377875.1 Acidimicrobiales bacterium | reverse complement strand
GAACGGGTCGGCGCGCGTGGTCGAGGCGCTCCTGGCCGCCCGGCGGGCCGGCATCGCCGTGGTCCCCGTGTCGGGGCGGGGACGGGTGCAGGTCTTCGAGCTGTGCCGGCTGCTGGGCTTTCCTCGCGGCATCGGCGAGCTGGGCTGCGTGCACGTCGACCCCCCCGAGGTCCGCTACGAACTGGGCCACTTCCCCTTCTCGGGCGTGACCCCGCTGGAGGCGATGCACGAGCGGGGCGCCATCGCCGCCGCTCTGGCCCTCGGCCTCGAGCCCCACGAGCCGTGGAACGAGGGCCGGGAGGCCACCTACCTGCTGCGGGGCACGATCGACGTGGAAGCGGCCAACGCCGCCCTCGCCGCCCAGGGCTTCGACTGGTGCCAGCTGGCCGACAACGGCCGGCTGTCCAGCCGACCGGGCCTGCACGCCTACCACCTGGTCCCCAAGGGCACGGGAAAGGCCTTCGGTGTGCGGACCGACCGCCTCCACTACGGGGTCGCCCGGGAGGAGACGACCCTGGTGGGCGACTCGGCCAGCGACCTGGCCTGCGCCCCCGAGGTCGGCCGGCTCTGGCTGGTGGCCAACGCCGATCCCGGCCTCGACTGGCCTGATCGCACCACCGGCAGCCACGGCGACGGCGTGGCCGACGTGCTCGAACGGCTCGCAGGACCGGTTAACCAACTTCACTAGGGTTTGCCGATCGACGTCGAAGCGAATTCGTTGGTGACGGGGCCGCTCTTCGTCGTCTCCAATCGGGGACCGTTGTCCTTCTTTCGCGGGGACGACGGGACGCTCGTGGCGCGCCGCGGCGCCGGCGGCCTGGTGTCCAGCCTCGGCCCCCTGGTGCGCGACACCAAGGCGATGTGGATGGCCGCCGCCATCAGCGACGACGACCGCCAGGCGGCCCAGGCCGGCGTCGTCGAGGCCGAGGGCTTCCGCATCCGCAGCCTGGCGATCGACCACCAGGCCTACCGGATGTTCTACGAGGTGGTGGCCAACGCCACCCTGTGGTTCCTCCACCACGACCTCTACGAGCTCGCCCGCCGCCCCCGCCTCGACTCCCGCTGGCACGAGGCCTGGGACGCCTACCGCGAGGTGAACCGCACTTTCGCCAAGGCCATCATCGAGGAGGCCCCCGAGGCCGCCACCGTGCTCGTGCAGGACTATCACTTCGCCCTGGTCGGCACGTGGCTGGCCCAGGAACGTCCCGACCTCCGGGCCGTGCACTTCACCCACATCCCGTTCTGCGAGCCCCACCTCCTGCGGGTGCTGCCCACGACCGTCGCCGAGGAACTGCTGGTGGGCATGAGCAGCCACCAGTCGTGCGGGTTCCACGCCGATCGCTGGGCCCGCAACTTCGCCGCCTGCTGCAAGGAGGTGCTGGGCTTCGAGCCGGCGACGTTCGTCTCGCCCCTGTCCCCCGACCACTCCGACATCCGAGCCACCGCCGACTCTCCCGCCTGCGAGGCCGAGTTGGCGGGGATGGACGACTGGCTCGGCGAGCGCCGCCTGATCCTGCGGGTCGACCGCATCGAGCTGTCGAAGAACCTCCTGCGGGGGTTCTGGGCCTACGACGAGCTGCTGCGGACGCGGCCCGAGTGGCGCGAGCGGGTCGTGTTCGCCGCCCTCGTCTACCCGTCCCGCGAAGCCCTGCCCGAGTACCTCGCCTACCGCCAGGAGGTGGAATCTCTGGCCCGCCTGCTCAACGAGCGCTGGGCCACGCCCGGCTGGGAACCGGTACGGCTGGACACATCGGACAACTTCCCTGCCTCCGTCGCCGCCCTGCGCCGCTACGACGTGCTGTTGGTGAACCCCGTGCGCGACGGCCTCAACCTCGTCGCCAAGGAAGGGGCGCTGCTCAACGAGCGCGACGGCGTCATCGTGTTGAGCCGGGAAGCGGGCGTGTGGGAGGAGCTCAACCCGGCCTCGATCACGGTCAACCCCTTCGATGTGACCGGCACGGCCAACGCCCTCCACGAGGCCCTGTCGCTGGGCGACCAGGAACGCAAGGTCATGGCCGAGCACGCCCGTGAGCTCAGCGACAGCCGCAAGCCGCGCCACTGGCTGGAGGACCAGCTGCGGGCCGCCGACCGGCCGGCGCGCTGATTCAGCTCGGCGGGGCGTCCTCCACCAGCGACCGCAGCGCTTCCAGGACCTCCTCGGGCCCGTCGAGGACCAGGTCGGCACGCTCCAGGAGCTGGGGCGGCGCCTCCTCGCTGCGCACGCCGACCCGCACGGCCCTGAAACCCTTGGCGGCCAGGCGGTCGAGGGCGTCGAAGGCGTCGGCGTCGCCCAGGTCGTCGCCGACGAAGCAGGCGGCGGTGAGCCCCTCGGCCGCCCGTTCGAGCACGACGCCCTTGCCGTGGACCACCGGAGGGCGCAGCTCGTAGGACATGCGGGCGTCGTGCACGACCAGCCCGGTGGCCTCGACGGTGCGCTCCGCCCATTCCCGTACCGCCGGACCCTCACCGGGCGCACGCCGGAAGTGCAGCGTGAGCGAGACGCTCTTGCGCTCCACCCCCACGTCCGGACCCAGCGTCCGCTCCGCTTCCTCCGCCGCCCGCTCCACCACGTCCAGCCACGGCTCCGCCTCGGGCACGGGCACGACCTTGCCGTCGGCGACGGTCTCCAGCCCGTGGAGCCCCCAGATCGACACGCCTACGTCGCCCACCTGGTCGAGGATGAACCCGGCCGGACGGCCGGAGATCACGCCCACCCGCCCGAACCGCCGGGCCAGGTCGGCCAGCACCTCGGCTGCGCCCGCGAGCGGCCGCGCCGCCGCCGGGTCTTCGACGATGGGCGACAGCGTGCCGTCGAAGTCGCTGAAGATTCCCGTCGCCCGCGGGTCTTCCAGCAGCGGGGCGAGGGCGCCCGCCGCTGTCACCGCCGCGTCGTCGTGGTGGTCGCGCTGTCGCCGGGCAGGCGCAGGTCGGGACCGATGATGAGGGCGATGTCGGTGCCGCG
>DASUXN010000387.1:0-2847 GCA_036377875.1 Acidimicrobiales bacterium | reverse complement strand
ACACTCCACGACACCGCAAGGAGCCAACACGTGAACAGGATCGGAACCTTTCGGCGAGGTGCGGTCGGCGCCCTCGTTGTCGGGCTTCTGAGCCTGGTCGCGGCGCCGACGACCGCGTCGGCGCAGAGCGCCCTCGAGTCGACGCTGCTGACGCTCACCAACACCGCCCGCGCCGTGGCCGGGATGCCGGCCGTGACGCTCGACGGCACGTTGTCCTCCATCGCCCGCGACTGGGCCAACTCCATGGCCGCCGCCGGCGGGATCTCGCACAACCCGGACGTCAAGGCCCAGCTCAGCGCGGCGGGCGTCGGTTGGAGGAAGACGGGCGAGAACGTGGGCATGGGCCCCACGCTGACCTCGATCCACGAGGCCCTCCTGGCCAGCCCGGGCCACTTCCGCAACATCGTCGATCCCGACTTCGACCGGGTCGGCCTGGCCGTCGTCGCTACCGGCAACACCCTCTGGATCGTGCAGAACTTCGTCATGTCCCGCTCGGTAGCGACGGCGCCCGCGCCCGCAGCGGCTGCTGATCCCGGCCCCGGCGTGACCGCCGTCCCCGCCACCGCGCCGCCGACCACCAAGGCGCCGAAGCCGACCACCACCCAGGTGCCGGAAACCACCACGACCACAACCTCAACCCTGCCGCCCGCCCCGTCCACCACAGTGGCGCCGCTCCCCCCCGCCGACGGCTTACCCCTCCGGCTGACGCTCATGGTCCAGCAGCTCCGTGCCCTCCCTAGCCGCCCCTGACCGCCGCCACAGGGAGCGCCCTACCGGTACGCTCCCTGGCATGGCCCGTCCCATCCGGGTGATGGTGGTGGACGACACCGCCCACGTCCTCCGGATGCTGTCCGCCATGTTGACCCTGGACGGGTTCGAGGTGGTCGGAGAGTCGGCCAGCGGCCAGGCGGCCATCGACAACGTCGACGAGGCCGACCCCGACGTCGTGGTCATGGACTACCGCATGCCGTTCATGGACGGGCTCACGGCCGCCCGTCGCATCCGTGATCGCCGTCCCGGCCAGATCGTCGTCCTCTACACCGCCTTCATCGACGAGGACCTGGAACGGCGGGCCGACGACATCGGAGTGTCGCTGTGCGTCGGCAAGGTCGACGGCCTCGCCTCACTCGAACGGGAGATCAGCCGCCTCTGCGCGGCGATGTTCTGAGGACGTCCTCTACTGAGCCGCGATGACGAGCTGGATGAGCGCGGCGGCGAGGATGGCCACCAGCAGCAGGGCCAGGGCGATGGACGTGGCCGGGCGCATCGGTCCTATTACTAGTCCCTACTCGGGCGCTATCTCGACGGTGACGGCGTCGCCCGCGCCGATGCGCAGCTCCTCGGAGGCCGACCGGCGGTTGAGGGCGACGGACAACAGCCCGTAGGAGTCGACCACCAGGCCGACCTGGCCGGCCTTTAGGTCGGCGTAGGTGCGGGCCCGGAGGGCGAGCCGGGGAGAGCGGTCCCCGATGCGCAGGAGAAGGTGGTCGCCCATGGCCTCGATGTCGTCGGGCCCCACGTTGAGCTGGGCGTTCCCGTAGCGGTCGACCCACAGGATCTCACCCACCACCTTCCCTTCCTCGGCGCGCGCCAGCGGCACGACGGCCGGCAGCAGCGAGTACGGGTCGACGAGGTCGCCCAGCTCCTCGAGGTCGACTCCCAGGCAGAGGTGGGCGGCGGCGGGGGCGAAGATGTCCCGTCCCGCGAAGGTCGGTCCGGGGGAGTGGAGATGGTAGTCGTCGTTGGTGAGGGCGACGGCCCGTCCCGCCCCGCCGGCGAGGGCCACTGCGGAAGCCAGAAGGCCGTTGTCCGGTCCGACGAGAATGGCCGGCTCGTCGTCGCCCACCTCGACGGCCAGGGCCCGCCGCTCGCTACCCACGCCCGGGTCGACCACGGCCAGCACCACGCCCGACGGCAGGTACTGGATGCTGCGGGCCAGGGCCAGGGAGCCCGCCCGCACGTCGTGAGCGGGCACGTTGTGGGTTATGTCCAGCACGGTCACGTGCGGCGCGATCGTGCGGATGACGGCCTTGACCACGCCGACGAACTCGTCGTCGAGCCCGTAGTCGGAGAGGAAGGAGATGGTGTCGAAGCGCGGCGGCATGGCTCTTCCCGGCTGGGGGCGGGGCCGACGCCCCGCGGCTCAGCCCGCTTGGTTGTAGCTGCTGGCCAGGTAGCGGTCGACGTCTTCCTCGCGCACCCGGTACGACTTCCCCACGCGGGCCGCGGGCAGCTGCCCGCCCTTGATGAGCCGGTACACGGTCATCGTCGACACCCGAAGCATGCCTGCGACTTCTGCCACGGTCAGGAACCGCGAGCGTGATTGCGACTGCGCCAGTTGGATCACTCCCCTTCGCCAGAGGGGACTGTATTCAGTTGGGGCCGCTGGGGAAAGAGGGGACCCTGTCAGTCCTGGCCCAGCTGGCGTGAACGCTCGGTGGCGGCGGCCACGGCGTCGAGGAACGCGGCCCGCACGCCCCGCTCCTCCAGGGCCCGCAGGCCGGCGGCGGTGGTGCCCCCCGGCGAGGTCACCGCCGCCCGCAGCGCCTCGGGCCCGTCGCCGGACTCGTGCAGCAGGCGGGCCGCACCCAGCAGGGTCTGGGTGGCCAGGGCGGACGAGGTGGCGCGCGGCAGTCCGACCAGCACCCCCGCTTCGATCAGGGCTTCGGCCACCAGGAAGACGTAGGCGGGGCCCGACCCCGACAGGCCCGTGACGGCGTCCAGGGCGACCTCACCCACCCGCACCACGATGCCCACCGACCCGAGGATCTCCTCGGCCCAGGCCAGCTCGTCGTCCCCCGCCCCCGCGCCCGGGGCGATGGCCGAGGCTCCCACTCCCACCAGGGC
>DASUXN010000386.1:0-7615 GCA_036377875.1 Acidimicrobiales bacterium | reverse complement strand
TGGGTGCGCATCGTGGTCGGTCTGTGGGTGCTGACGGTGGTGCCACTGCTGCTGCTCAGCCTGGTGTTGGTCGTGATCTCCGCTCCGAGGGTGCTGGCCACCACGTGGGACGCCGTGGGCGTTCACTGGCGGTCGGTGAGCGGTGCCTTGTCCGACGGACGGCTGGCGGCGGCTGTTGTCGGGGGGCTCGGCATCGCGGCCGTGACGCTCCCCATCGCGGGCTCGGGCTACATCCTCGCTCGACTGACCCGCCGCAGCGGCTCGTGGGCGTGGACGGGCGCGGGGTCGTTCCGCTTCGGCCAGCCGGCGCTGGCGGTGATCGGAATGACGGCGGCGGCCGGTCTCGCCTTCACGCTGTGGCCCAACGGGGAGTACCGGCCGATCCAGCCGGGCGAGCGCGGCACCGCGGCCGAGGCGTTCCGAGCGGTGCAGTCGGTCGGCACGGGTCGTCCTGCCCTCACCCCCCAGCGGGAGGCCGCTCTGGGCGGCGCGCCCGCCAAGGCCTGGCCGATCGGGGAGACGCCGGCGGCAACGGCCCCCGCCCCAGAGCCGTCCGCACCCGCCGAGCCCACGGCGACGACCGTGCCGGCGCCCGCGGCCGAGCCGGTGACCACCGTGCCGACGTCTGCGCCGGCCGTCGCCCAGGCTCCGGCCACCACGGTTCCGGCCACGGCGGCACCGGCGCCGCCTACCACGGTGGCGCCGACGACGACCACCCTGGCCGATCCGTCGGCACCCGTCCTCAGCACGGCCCCGCTCACGACTGTGCCGTGACGGTCCGGCGCCGGTCGCCGGAGACGCACACGGGAGGTTCGGGCTCTATCGTCGAACCATGAACGTCGCCGTCCGTCACAGTCCCTCCTTCGCCGTCGCCCGGGTCACCCTGGAGCCGAACGAACAACTCCGGGCCGAGTCCGGAGCGATGATGGCCACCTCGGCGGGAGTGTCGATCGAGTCGAGCACCCAGGGCGGGATGCTGAAGGGGTTGAAGCGCTCGGTGCTCGGAGGCGAGAGCCTGTTCGTCAGCACGTTCACCGCCCCGCCGGCGGGCGGCTGGATCGACGTGGCCCACTTCCTCGCGGGAGACGTCATCTTGGGCGAGGTGACTCCCGACGGACCGGTCTCGGTCACCAAGGGGTGCTGGCTGGCGTCCCCGCCCGGTGTGCACCTCGACACCAAATGGGGAGGGTTCAAGAACCTGTTCGGGGGCGAGGGCGGGTTCCTCATCCACGCCACGGGGACGGGGCCGCTGCTGCTGGCCTGCTACGGCGCCCTCGACACCATCCAACTGGCGGCGGGGGAGTCTGTCACCATAGACAGCGGCCACGTCGTGGCCTTCGGCGCAGGTGTCCAGAGCCAGATCCGCAAGGTCGCCACCGGGCTGGTGCAGACCCTGAAGTCGGGCGAAGGGTTCGTGTTCGACTTCAGCGGGCCGGGATGGGTGATGACGCAGAGCCGCAACCCGTCCGCCCTCCAGGCCTGGATCCGCCAGATCATGCCGGGCGAGACGGGCGGCGCGAGCGGGGTGCTCGGCGGTCTCCTCGGGGGCCGCTGAGAGCGGTGCCCGGTGGGGGCGGCTGGGTGCCCCCACCGGGTACCGCGACCTTTGCTCGACGCCCGACCGAGCCAGCCGGCTCGATAGGCGGAGCGGGAGGAGTTCCAGCGTCGCCGGGACTCGAAGTATCGGCTAATCAGCTCCGGTGCTATTTCTGTTTACCACATCGGATTGGCTGCGACCATTGTCTTTCACGGAATTCCTGCTCTGCGGCTTACAAGTCTCTGACCAGCGTGTTGCACGCCCCCGGGCCCTGCAACGCCCGTGCCGGGGCGCGAAATTTGAAAATCGCTACTTCTGACCGCCTCAACGATCCAAATTATACGGATTGGTCGAATCAGACGCAAGATGGTCGGGTCATGATCCATGAAGACGGGCCGAAAAGAAAGGTAGAAAGAATCGCTCGCACCCGGACATTGACAATCAACGGGCTCTGCGCCCGGCGAGGGCTGACGCGACGACTTCGGGAGGAGCAGAACGAGGGATGGGAAGGGTTCGCATTCTGTGTGCCGCGCTCGGCATGGCCGTCGTCACGGCCGCCGGTCCCCAAGCCGTAGCGCAGGAAGCAGCGGAGGCCCCGGCGCGGCCGGGGATTGCTCGGTTCGAAGGCTCGGAGATCGACCTGCGGGCGGGCTGGGGGAACGCCCAGGCCTGCCTGGTGGCCCGTCGGGCAGGAGTCGTGGAGTGCTTCCGGTCGTCGGCCGCCATGGAGGCCCGAGAACGCCAAGTGGCAGCGAACCGTGGTGCGCCGCGAACGGACACGATGGCAGCGGCGTCCTCCGGATGGTGGTGTGAGAGCCCGCTTCGGCTCTATGAGCACGGCTTCTACGGCGGCCGCCAGCTCTCGTTCTGGGATCCCGGCTTCTGGCAGAACCTGGGGGACTGGGGCTTCAACGACCAGGTGTCGTCCTTTCGGATCGGGTCCTGCCATGCCTACCTGGCCGAGCACTCCTGGGGCGGAGGAGCCTGGTACCCCGGATACACCGGGCCTTACGTGTCGTCGCCGACCATGTCGTCGGGGTGGAACGACCGGATCTCCTCCATCTACAACGGGTAGCCGTGACGGCTGCGGAGGGCGCAGACGCTTTCCGGCAGCTGTACCGCCAGCACGCGGAGGTGGTGTTCAGCTACCTGCTGCGGCGCTGCTCGTCCCAGGTCGATGCCCAGGACGCGTTGGCCGAGACGTTCCTCGTGGCCTGGCGCCGCCCCGACCAAGTGCCGGAGGGCGACGCAGCCCGGCTGTGGCTCTACGGCGTCGCCCGCCGGGTTCTCGCCAACCAGCGGCGGAGCGAACGTCGTCGGCGGCGGTTGATGCAGCGCCTCGAGGCGCAGCCCGCTGAAGTGGTGGCCGGCCCGGACGTCGTGGCCGGCGTTGGGGACATTCTGGGCGCGCTGTCGAGGCTGAGCGAGGGTGATCGGGAGATCCTCCAGCTGGCGGCCTGGGAGGAGCTGTCGCATCCCGAGATCGCCGCCATCCTCGGCTGCTCGGAGAACGCCTCGGCCATCCGTCTCCACCGGGCCCGGGCCCGTCTGCGACGGGCGTACGAGAAAGAGCGGGGCGGTACCAGGACACCAACAGGAAGGAACGGGGACCGCGACTCCGGGAAGGGGCGGTATGACCACGGAGCCTGATGTGTTCGACCTCTTGAGGCGAGCCAAGCCGGTCGCTCCGGAGGCTGTGATTGCGGCGGCCGTGGACGACGTGCTCGAGCGCATCCTGACCACGCCGCCCCTCGGGACGTCCCCGGCTCCCAGGCGTCCCGTGCGCCGGCTGGCGTTGGTGGTGGGCGCGGTGGCGGCGCTGGCGGCCGTGGGCTGGACCGCCTTCACACTTCGGAGCGAACCGTCCAAGCCGCTGACTGTCGGGTGCTACGCCGCGGCAGACCTCGACAGCCGGACCGAGGTAGTCGTTGCCGAGGGGAAGTCGCCCGCGGAGGCGTGCCGCGACTTGTGGCGGCGGGGTGTGTTCGGCGCTCCCTCCGCTCCCGAGCTGGCCGAGTGCGTTCTTCCCTCCGGATCTGTGGGCGTCTTCCCGGCCAGCGGCGGCGACACCTGCGCCGACGTCCAGGCGGCCCGGCTCCATCCGGAGTCGTCGGTAGGCGCGCCCGACGTGGTGGCGCTCCGCCAGGCTCTGGTGGAGACGTTTCGCGCCCAGGGTTGCCTGCCCGCCGGCCCCGCCCGAGAGATCGTGGGGCGCCACCTGGCCGAGCGCGGCTTCGACGGTTGGACGGTGGAGGTGACGGGGACCTTCGGCCCCGAGCGGCCGTGCGCGAGCCTGGCCTTCGACGTCCCCGCGTCGCGGATACTGATCATTCCCGTGCCGAGGATGCCCTGACCCCTCGTCGAGCTCGCCGCCCACGACCCCCTCCAGTACCTCGACGACAGGTCCGGCACGCCCGCTGAGCAGTGGCGCGTGCGCCGCCGACGGTTCTAGGGGTCGGGTCAGGGGAATCCCTGATTGTGGCGGAGGACGCCGCCGACGGACGATAGATGCGGAAGTGGGCGCCCGTCCGCGCGTCGCCCGCCTCGAACTCGTCGCAAGGAGACCCAATGGCGCGCAAGAACAAGACGACTCCCGGCGGCCCCACGCCTACTCCCGATCTCGAGGACAAGAACAAGATCCGCCGCCGGGGCCTGATCCTGGCCATCGCCGCCCTTCCGGTGCTGGCGCTGTTCTACGCGACCCTCCTGTACTGGTCGAACCCCCGCTCGACCGGCACCCAACTGCGGATCGACCAGTTCACGACCCTGCTGCGCCAGGGCCGCATCCAGACGGCGACGATCCTCGAGACCGACAACCGCATCACCGGCCGGTACGACCGTGGCCAGTACTGGGTCGCCGTGGGCGGGCGGGAGACGATCTTCTCCCGCCTGACGTCGGCCATGGAGGACGCGGGCGTCGCCTACAAGGTCCAGCAGCAGCCGCTCAAGAACCTCATCGTCCCCGCCTCGATGATCCTTCCCGCCCTGATCATCATCGACGGGCTGTTCATCCTGTTCCTCTTGATGCGACCAGGCCAAGGGGGCTCTGATGCCATGGGCTTCGGCAAGTCCAAGGCCAAGCGCGTGGCCGTGGGCGAGTCGAAGATCACCTTCGCCGACGTGGCCGGCGTGGACGAGGCCATCGAGGAGCTGGCCGAGGTCCGCGACTACCTGGGCAGCCCCGAGAAGTTCCTCGCCATGGGCGCCGCCGTCCCCAAGGGCATCCTGCTAACCGGCCCGCCGGGCTGTGGCAAGACCCTTCTGGCCCGGGCTCTGGCCGGCGAGGCCAACGTGCCGTTCTTCTCGATCTCGGGCTCGGACTTCGTCGAGATCTTCGTCGGCGTCGGCGCCGCCCGTATCCGTGACTTCTTCGCGGTGGCCAAGACGGCCGCTCCCTGCATCGTGTTCATCGACGAGCTGGACGCCGTGGGCCGCAGCCGGACCGCCATGGCGGTGGGGGGTCAGGACGAGCGGGAGGCCACCCTCAACCAGCTTCTCGTCGAGATGGACGGTTTCGACGCCGGGAGTGGCGTGGTGGTTCTGGCCGCCACCAACCGTCCCGACATCCTCGACACCGCCCTGCTCCGCCCGGGCCGGTTCGACCGCCGGGTAGGCGTGGACCGGGCCGACGCCCGGGGTCGCGAGGCCATCCTCAAGATCCACGCCCGGGGCAAGCCCATGGCGGAGGACGTCGACCTGGCCGCCGTGGCCAAGCGCACCGTGGGCTTCAGCGGCGCCGACCTGGCCAACGTGGTGAACGAGGCGGCTCTTCTCGCCGCCCGCCGCGGCATCCCGCAGATCACGTCCCGCCTGCTCATCGAGGCCATCGAGCGCGCTGTCGCCGGACCGGAGAAGAAGAGCCGGGTCCTGTCCCCGCAGGACCGGAGTCGAATCGCCTACCACGAGTCGGGCCACGCCGTGGTCTCGACCGCCCTGCCCGGCACCGACCGCGTCGGCAAGCTGTCGATCGTGGCCCGCGGCCACGCCGGCGGGTTCACGTGGATGGTCCCCGAGGGCGACCAGGTCACGGTCACCCGCTCCCAGCTCCTCGACCGCATAGCCGCGCTCCTCGGCGGCCGGGCGGCCGAGCGGATCGCCACCGGCGAGGTCTCGTCGGGGGCCACCTCCGACCTCGAGCACGCCGTCCAGCTGGCCCGCCGCATGATCGCCGACTTCGGCATGTCGCGGACCATGGGCCCGTTCATCGTCAAGCCGTTCATGGACGGGTTCCAGGGCCAGATCGGGCTGGGGTACTCCGAGCGGGTGGCCTCCGAGATCGACGCCGAGATCCAGACGATCCTCGCCCAGGCCGAGCAGCGCGCCACCCAGGCCATCGAGTCCAACCGGGCCGCCTTCGACCGCCTGGCCCGGACGCTCATCGAGGTCGAGACGCTCGAGGACGAAGCCCTCGACGAGCTTCTCCTCCCCATCCAGTCCATCGGCGAGCGCGAGTCGGCGGGCGCCCGCGCCTGAAAGCTCACCCACCGCAGAGCGTGCCCGAGGCGCCGGCCGGGATCCCCCCGCCGGCGCCTCGCCGCGTCCGAACCGTTGTGCGAGGGTGTGCGGCCGTGGGTTCCCGCTTCGCCGCCGCGGCCGAGAACGTTCGACCGCTCGACGCCGTCGCCGAGGCGGAGGCGGCCGCCCTCCAGGACCGGCTGACCAAGCCCAGGGGAGCATTGGGGCGGCTGGAGGAAATCGGCGTGCGGTTGGCGGCCATCGCCGGCTCATCCCCCCCGCCCGTCCCTCGCCCGGCCGCGGTGGCGGTGTTCGCGGCCGACCACGGCGTGGTGGACGAGGGGGTCACGGCGTGGCCTCGTGAGGTCACCGCCCAGATGGTGGCCAACTTCGCGGCCGGCGGGGCGGCGATCAACGTGCTGGCGCGGCAGATGGGCGCGTCGGTGACGGTGGTGGACGTGGGTGTGGCCACACCGCTCCCGGCCGAGTGTCACGTGCTGCGACGGGTCGTGCGGGCGGGCGGAACAGCCAACATCGCCCGGGAACCGGCGATGACCCTCGACGAGTGCCGGGCCGCCCTGGACGTCGGGGGTCGAGTGGCCTCTGACCTGGTTGGCTCGGGAGCGAAAGCCCTGGTCACCGGGGACATGGGCATAGGCAACACCACCGCCGCGGCGGCCCTCATCGCAGCCTTGACCGGACGTCCGGCGGGGGCGGTAACGGGCCGGGGCGCGGGCATCGACGACGTGGTCTGGGCACACAAGGTGGCCGTCGTCGAGGCGGCGCTCGCCCTCCACGCCGGCGCAGTGGCAAGAGGCCCGTTGGCGACCCTGGCTGCGCTGGGTGGCCTCGAGATAGCCGCGCTGGCGGGGTTTGTCGTCGGCGGGGCGGCGGCGGGCGTGCCGGTCGTGGTCGACGGGGTTATCGCAGGAGCGGCGCTGCTGGTTGCGGAGCGGCTTGTTCCCGGCGTGGCGGCGCGCTGCCTGGCGGGCCACCGGTCGGTGGAACCGGGGGCTACGGCGGTGCTCGACGAGCTGGGCATGGAGCCCGTCCTCGACCTCGGCCTGCGCCTGGGCGAGGGGACGGGGGCGTGCCTGGCCCTGCCCGTGGTGGAGTCGGCGGCGCGGGTGCTGAGGGAGATGGCGACGTTCGACGGGGCGGGCGTCACCGACAAGGGCGCCGGATGAGCAGGCTGGTCGAGTGGCTGGCGGTCGCGCCGCCCCCGGGCGAGCACGGCGGGGACGGGGCTCGGCTGGCGGCCGCGCTCGGGATCCCGGTCGAGGACGTCCTCGACCTCTCGGTCTCGCTCAACCCGTGCGCCCCCGACGTGGTCCGCTTGGCGGGGCGGCGGCTCGAGGCACTGCGCCACTACCCCGACGAGGCCGACGCGACCGCGGCTCTGGCCCGGGCGGTGGGCGTGGACCCGGCCCGGGTGGTCCTGACCAACGGGGCGGCCGAGGCGATCGCCATCGTCGCCGCCGAGGTGGGGGAGGGGTGGGTCGAAGAGCCCGACTTCTCTCTCTACGCGCGCCACCTGCCGTCGGTGCGCCCTGGAGCGGGGCGGTGGCGGTCCAACCCGGGCAACCCCCGGGGCCGGCTCGCTCCGGCGGAAGCGGGCGCGGC
>DASUXN010000385.1:0-6002 GCA_036377875.1 Acidimicrobiales bacterium | reverse complement strand
TCGAGCGGCCGCCGACCCGGCTGTGGGCGGTGTCCGCCCACAACGCACGGGACATCCAGCATGCCGCCGCCGTGGGTGCCGACGTCGTGCTCGTCTCGCCGGTCCTGCCCTCCCCTTCGCACCCCGCCGACGAGCCGCTGGGTTGGGAGGGCCTGAAGGAGTTGGTGGCGGCGAGCCCGTTGCCCGTCTACGCGCAAGGGGGGCTTGGTCCTGGTGACATCGGCGCGGCGCGCTCGGCAGGGGCGCTGGGTGTTGCGGTCAACGTCTCTCGCCTCTTCGGGTCGTCCGCCAACGGGGACAGCAGCTGACGATCGAATGACGATCCAGCGTCTTGCTGTGTAGCGGCCTCGGTCCAGATGACACTCTCGGGAACGTTCCTGGTCGTCGTCCCTGCCCTGCCGGCCCTGGCCGCCGCGGCGATCGCGGTTGCGCGCCCGACCGGAGAGCAGGCCTCCCGGTGGGCGGTGCGAGCGGCGTGCGCCGCGTTCGTCGTGGCCGTCGTCGTGGCCGTCGTCGTGGCTTCGGACGGACCGGTCTCAGCCGTGGTCGATGGCGATGGTGATGCGGTCATCGGCCTGCATGCATCCCGGGTCACCGCCTTGTTGGGCTTGCTCACCACCGGCGTCGGCGTGGTCGTGCAGTCCTTCGCCGGCCGCAACCTGCAGGGAGATCTGTTCGGGCGCCGCTTCTTCGTGCTGGCCTCGCTGCTGACCGCGGCCACGACGTCGGTGGCCTTCGCCGCCACCCTCGGCCTGCTGTGCGCCGCCTGGATCGTGGCCGGCCTGGCCCTGGCAGCCCTGGTGACGCACCGGGCCACCTGGCAACCGGCGCGGCGCTCCTCCCGGCGGACGCTGCGCAGCCTCTGGGTGGGAGACGTGGCGCTCCTGGGGGCCACCGTGCTCACCGTCGTCTCCGTCGGCGAGGTCGACCTCCGCTCGCCGGCCCGGGCCGCCCAGGAACTCGCCAGCGCCTCTATGCCGGTGCTCGGTGGGAACGTGCTGGCGGTGGTCGCCGTGCTCCTGACCATTGCCGGCATTTCTCGGTCCGCTCTCGTACCCGTCCACCAGTGGCTGCCGTCCACGATCGCCGCGCCCACGCCGGTGTCCGCCCTGCTCCACGCAGGCGTGGTCAACGGCGCCGGCATGCTGTTGGTGCGACTCGCCCCGGTGTTCGGGTCGTCGAGCCTGGCAACGCACCTTGCCTTCGCCGCGGGAGCCGTCACGACCTGTTACGCGACGACCGTGATGCTGGTGCGCAGCGATGTGAAGGGCAACCTGGCCTGGTCCACGGCGGGGCAGATGGGCTTCATGACGGTGCAGGTCGCGATTGGAGCGTTCGCGGCGGCGTTGCTTCACATCCTCGGGCATGGCATGTACAAGGCCGCGCTGTTCCTCGGGGCCGGCGGTTCGGTGACGGCTCATCACCGCCATCACCAACGCCCTGCCCCGCGTGCTGTCGCCCGGAGCGTCCGGCTGGCCGTCGCGCTGCTCGTGCCCGCTGCGGCACTGTGGGCGGCGTACTCGGTGGTCCACCCGCACCTGTCGACGGCGGCGTCCGTCCTGGTGACGGTGTTCGCTTGGGGAACGGCGGCCCGGGCCGTCGACGGTTGGCTGCACTCGGCGCCGTTCCGGCCCGTTCCGGCGGTCGCAACCGCGGTTATCGGTGCCGTTGCCGGAGTGTTCGCCTACATCGGCGGGCTCACCGCGGTGGAGTCCTTCATCGAACCCGCGCTCGCTGCTGAAGTTCCCGAGGCGGTGAGCGCCGCACTGCTCGTTGCGACGCTTGCGGTGATCACGCTTGTGGTCGCCGTCGTCTGGTTCGCTCCCGGGGAGCGGATGCGTAAGGTGCGCGCCCGGGTGTACGCCTTCGCCCTCACTTCGGCGCCCGTCGCCTCGGAGTTGACCACCCGAGGCAGTTCGACCGGGGTCGCGCCCGTCCCCGAAACCCGCCATCTTCCGCCGCGCGTCGAGCTGGCCCGAGCGGCACGATCGAGATGAACAGCCGAAGCGACGGCCAACGCGGACCATCCGCCCGCGAGACCGAACTCCTCGCCGACATCTCCGAAGCGGCGCAGATCATCGCCCCGCTCTGGCCGCTGACCACCTTCGTGGCCGTCAACCCGCTACTCGGACTGCAGCACCTTCCCTTTGACGAGGCCACCGCCGTCGCCCGACGGTGGTTGCGGGCCCGCACCCATCTGACGCTCGCTGCGTTCCGCGACACGCACGCGCGCGGCGTCACCACCGATGCCGATCTCCGGCGGGCCATTCTCGAAGTCGAACCAAGCCTCGCGTCCGAGCCCAGCGTTGACGTCGGGGGGCGAACGGTCGAGGCGGTGGAGATCGTCCGGTTGGACCTTCTGGCGGGACCGGACGACAAGCCCCGGGAGACCGCCGGTGATCGGGTGGGCCGCACAGATGTTGCGACCGTGCGGGCGGCAACCCAGCTCGTGGCCGCGTGGTGTGCTGTCTTCGTCGACGAGGCCGGGGTTCCGTGGCCCATGCCCGGCCGCGAGCGCGGCTTCTTCTCTGCCTGGCGAGAGCTGGCGCCACACGACCGGCGGCTCCGCCGCCTCGCCGGCCCAACGGGAATGCAGTGGCTGGCACAACTCCCTGAGCGTCCCGTCGAGGCAATCGCGGCGTCCCTCAATTCCCTGGGTGTGGACGGTGATCGGCGCGTCGACGCCCTTCGGGAGCACCTCGGCCGACTTCCGGGCTGGGCCGGGTACGCGCGCTGGCACGACGAGTGGGCGGGCCCCGACCACCATCGTCCCTCCTTGCACCTCGTGGACCTGCTCGCCGCCCAGCTGGCCGCATCGGCGGCGGCGGCCCATGGCACAGCTCCCCAGCCGCCACAGCACCAGGATCAGGAGGACGGCGAGCTCCTCGAGCAACGCGTGACCGCGGTGCTCGAAGCGGTCGGCACCACGTCCGACGATCCCCTCGTCACCTCCGCCGTGCGTGGCGTCCTGGAGCAGGTGCCGCCGCCGGCTCGCAAGTCGATGTGGCTCGAGGCGAAGGAGGGCAACTTCCGCGATCGCCTGCTGGGACTGCTGAGCCGCCCGGACCCTGGACCGGTCGCCGAGCGGCCGGACGTCCAGGCCACCTTCTGCATCGACGCCCGTTCCGAGGGCCTCGTACGGCACCTCCAGGCATGCGGCCCCTATGAGACCTTCGGGTTCGCCGGGTTCTTCGGCATTCCCGTGCGTTGGCGGCCGCTGGGTGCGACCGAGAGCGCACCGCGCTGCCCGCCGTTGTTGACGGCTGAACACGAGGTGGCCGAGCAGGCGCTCGACCCTCAGGACGCCCTCGGCTACCTCAACGCCCAGCGAGCAGCGGGCGCAGGGCACGAGGCCTTCCACTCCCCCAAGGGGAGCCTGCTCGGTCCCTTCGCGCTGGCGGAAGCGGCGGGATACGTAATGGGTCCTGCGGCCGCGGTCAGGACGCTCGCTCCAGGGTTGGTGCGTCGCCTGAGGGGCCGGGGGACGGGTCGACCCCCGCGTACCCGGCCGGCTGTGGAGGCCGAACGCAACGGCGGCTCCGGCTTGGCGCTCGAGCAGCGGGTCTCGTTCGCCAGGAACGTCGTCCGGACCATGGGCTTGACCCGGTTCGCCCGGCTCATCGTGCTCTGCGGGCACGGCAGCTTCAACATCAACAACCCGCATGCCTCGTCCTACGACTGCGGCGCGTGCGGCGGCGCCCCCGGCGGTCCGAGCGCCCGAGTGGTCGTGGCCATCCTCAACGACCCTGCCGTCCGTGCCGGCCTCCAAAAGGACGCCATCGTGGTGCCCGACGACACCCTCTTCGTTGCGGCGCAGCACGACACCGTTTCCGACGTTGTGACCGTGCTCGACCGCGAGGCCGTGCCCGAAAGCCACGAACAGCTGGTCGGGGCCTTCGAGCGGGACGTCGCCATTGCCGGTGAACGGCTTGCACGCGAGCGGGCCGGGCGGCTCCCTGGGAATCCCCGGACGGTCCGGGTCCGTGGGCACGACTGGGCGCACGTGCGTCCCGAGTGGGGGCTGGCCAGCAACGCTGCGTTCGTCGTCGGGCCTCGCTCGATCACAGCCGGGCTCGACTTGGCGTGTCGCGTGTTCCTGCACTCCTATGACGCCGAGAGCGATGGCGACGGCAGCGCGCTGGAGACGATCATGACCGCACCGCTCGTCGTTGGTCAGTGGATCTCCGCCCAGTACTACTTCTCGGCGGTCGACCCCGACCAGTTCGGCGCAGGCGACAAGACGCTGCACAACCCGGGGGGCGGCATCGGCGTCGTCCTCGGCGAGGGAGGCGACCTGCAGGTCGGCCTGCCCGCGCAGGCGGTGGGCGTCGGGCACCGCCGCATGCATCAGTCACTGCGCCTGCTCGCGGTCATCCAGGCGCCGCTCGAGCGCATCGAGGGGATCATCCAGCGCAACCAGGTGCTCCAGGAACTGTTCGGCGGGAAGTGGATCACCGCAGCCGGCCGCTCGCGGGCGGATGATCCCTGGTCCATCCGCAGCCCCGACGGCACGTGGACGGTGTGGCGTCCCGCCGATGAGAGCGTGGATTACGCCAACGCGTCGCTGGAAGTGCGGTGAGCGGGGGAAGGCGTGGCGGCTAGGTAACGGCGAAGCCGGCGGCCAGCGCCCGCAGCGCGTCCAGGCCGGGGAAGAACAGGTATTCGGCGCCCCGTGTCTGCACGAACGGAAGTGGAGGGGACAGGAAGACGGGCCGATGGCCCTGGATCGTCATCTTCCCTTCGCCCTCGGGACCGCCGAGGAGGAAGTCCCGGTCCCGGCCCAGACCGAAGATGTTGCCGTCGTTGCACCATTGGCGCTGGATCGTTTCGAACTGGCGCTCGATGTCGGCGTTGAAGCACACGAAGGCCAGGCCGCGCTCGTTCTTGTCGTCGTCGAGGACTCCCTCGGGCAGCGGGTCGCCGTAGGGCATGCCCCGCCGGATGATTCGGTGGCGCTTGCTGCGGACGTCGCCCCACCCGAGTGCATCGCGCGGATTGGTCCTGCGGATGTGGGACCCGAGCGGGCACCGGTAGCCGTCCGGATCGCCCGAGTAGTTGAAGTCGTCGATGCGCGACCGGTCACCCGAGATTCGTTCGTCGGGCCGGTCGGGGGAGACAGCCATCGGTGTCCCGTCCCGCCACCGCCCGACGATCTTGGCCGCCAGCATCTCCTCCCCGCCCGGCAGCTGGGGGCCGGTCTCGTGAAGGAACCGGCGGAAGGCGGCGACGTCCTGGTAGAGATCCCGGTAGACGGCGTACGTGCCGTTGTCGCCGAGGGGCGGATCGGGGGCGATCGGGAGCACCCGGTCCTCGTCCTCGTAGCCGAGGACGAACTCGCCCGGCTTCATCGGGTTCACGCCTCGACGGAGCTTCGCCATGGCCCACGCGGCGGTGCTCGGCGTGTCGCCGTCCTCGACGTGGGGCTGGGCGAACCCGTCGGCGAACCCGAAGTGGTCGCGACTGGTACCGAGCATGGCGGAGCGACGCTGGTGGACGACCGAAAGGCCGCGGCCGGAGGGCTCGATCCGCTCCAGCAGGGCCCCCACATACCCGGCGAGGGCTTCGGGCCTGCGTGCGTTGACAGTCACCAGCACGTGGGCGGTTTCGTCACCCAGGCCCGGGTGCCAGCGCGCAGGGTCGCTCGGTCCGACGTCGCCCAGGCTGGCGGCACGGGCTCGGGGGCCCTCCAGGAAGGCGGTGCCGAACGTCTTCCGGTACGACTCGGGGACGCCCAACGCCTTCAAGCCGGCGGCGGTGACCGCCACGTTGACGGCGTATTCGGGCTTGCCCTCGACCCATTCAGCGTCACTGGTGACAGGGTCGATCAACTCTGCGAGCCACTGCCGTCCGGCCTCCTCGTTCTCGACGTGCACGAACACGTATTGGACGGCCCGGAAGCCGTAGCCCCGCAGGATGTTGCCCTGGATGTCGTCATGGTCGAGACGGGACGTGCCCCGGATCACCGCTCGAACTCCTCCTGCCAGCCCCTTTGGATCTCTGCG
>DASUXN010000384.1:0-2505 GCA_036377875.1 Acidimicrobiales bacterium | reverse complement strand
CGGTCGACGTTCGGGCCACGCAGGCCGGTCGACGTTCGCCAGGGCCTACCCTTGGGACGTGGCCGAGCCCGAGCCCGAACTGCTGCAGGTCGCCGACGTCGGCCGGCGCACCGGCCTGACCCGCAAGGCCCTGCGCCTGTACGAGAGCATGGGCCTGGTCGAGCCCGCCGAGCGCACAGAGGCCGGGTACCGCCTCTACGACCGCGAGGCGCTGAGGCGCATCGAGCTGATTACCCGGGCCAAGGTGCTGGGCCTCACCCTGGCCGAGACGAAGGAGTTTCTGCACGTCGCCGAGGGCTGCTGCGGCGACAACCACCCTGACCTGGCCGCCCTCGTCGAGCGCAAGCTGGCCGAGACCGAACGGCGGATCGCCGAACTGGGCTCACTGCAGCAGACGCTTCAGGACGTGCTGGAACGGCTGGCCCGCAACGAGGGTGTGCACCGTTGCGAGGAGGCGCTGTGCACGTGCCAGCAGCCCCTCACGATCGGTCCCAAGCCGGCGGTGCCGATCGACGATGACGGGGGGCCGAAAGGCTAGGAAACGGGCGTCGGGACGGTGGCCAGCGCCTGCTGGACCGCCTCCCACAGGGCGTGATTGAGCGACGCTTGCGATTCCTGGATGCGGTGCACGCTCTGCGACCGGGCGACCAGGCAGTACTGGACCGACCGGTCGACGGCCATGCGTCCCCCGTCGTAGCCCGACAGCCCGACGGTGAGCATCCCCTGCTTGCGGGCCTCGGTGAAGGCCATGATCAGGTTCTCCGAGTTGCCGCTCGTCGAGAAGCCCATGGCGATGTCCCCACCCCGCCCGTGGGCGATCAGCTGCCGGGAGAACACCACGTCGAAGCCGATGTCGTTGGACAGAGCGGTGAGGACGGCGTGGTCCTCGACCAGCGACCGAGCCGGGAGAGGCGTCCCCCACGGAGGCGCGGTGTAGAGGTGGGCCACGCCGTCGGCGTCGGTCGCGCTGCCGCCGTTGCCGAAGGCGAAGAGCCGGCCGCCGGCCACGAAGCGCTCCGCCATGGCCGCCGCCACCTCGCGGATCATCGGGTCCGACTGCTCGAGCGTCCTCTGGCGGAGAGCGGCGCTCTCCTTCCACTTGTTGCGGGCCGAGGTGCCCAGGTCGGTCAGCAGCGAGGAGGAGTCGGTCTCATCGCCCTCGATGAACGGATAGAGGAAGTCGGTGCCCTCCGGCCCGGCGCTCACAGCAACGGCTCCACGGCCTGGATGGCGAACCCGGCGTGGACGAGCACGAGGTCCCCCGAGGCGGGCGGATCGACGAGCGAGACGTCGATGCGCTCCTGGCCCTCGGCGGTACGGACCACGGCCTCGTCGCCCTCGACCAGGACGACCTCCGCCAGGCGGCCCTCGTCCGAGCAGGTGATGCAGACCTCATCCGTGCACTCCGGTTGCTCCTTGAGGAGGCCGGGGTGCTCGAAGCACACATGGGTGAGCTCCCAGAGCATGTGGTAGAGCCGCACGAACTGCTCGGAGGCGGCCAGGACGTCGTCGGTGTCGAGCCAGACGACGTGGTCGGAGGCGCCGGCGGGCGGGCGGGGCCCGTGGCCGATCCAGATGGTCTCCACGCCCCATGCCTGGCCGCGGCGCATGACGTCGGCGACGTCCCGGTCGTCGGCGGGGGCCAGCGCCAGCACCATGTCGCCGGGGCGGACGGACGCCCGCAGGGTGGCCACCAGATCGGCGCCGGCAGGAACGGTGAGGGCCGCCAGTGCCCGCTTGCCCATGATCACGGGGTGGACGAACTCCACCGCCACATGGTGGGCGTGGAACGGCCAGCACGGCGACGCGCACCACAGCGTGGCGCCCGCCACGTTGAAGCGGCGGGCCATGGCGAAGGCGGCGCGGGCGAGGTCGTCGGCGACGCCGCCCAGCTCGGTGGAGCCGGCGGGCGCCAGGGCGGACGTGCCCTCTGTAGACATGCCCTCTGTAGACGTGGTTGCCGTCATGTCGGTGTCACCAAGAGGACGACGGCGGGGGTTGGGATGCCGCAACGCATATGGCTCCCTCCGGGGCGGGTGTCGAACACTGCTATTCTCTCACCGAGGAAACCGGTTCCGTGACGGGGTCGTGCCGGACCGTTGATTTCTCGTGTGGCTTCCTGAGCCGCTGGAGCGTTCGCTGCTTCGGGCCGCGAAAGTTTCACCTGCGGTGGCTGAGGGACTAGGTGTAGTCTTACACCTAGAGCACTTCAGATAAGTGTTCCAATCACTTACCGACCTTGTGCCAACGCGGCAATACGAGAGGTGGAGCCTAAGTAATGGCGACCGGAAGCTCGGGTAGAGGACGATCGAGGACGCAGACCACGCCGGTCCCTGCGAACCCGTCTAGCGGTGGCAACACCGATGTGATGCCTGCCGGGGGCAAGTATCTCGACTGGCGCCAGAACCCGCTCGACCCGATGGCCCCGATCGGGGTCCGTTCGAGGGCAGTCGAGCCGGACACGTCGAAGATCCGCCTCGGCCCGCTCGAGAAGATCTACCTGAT
>DASUXN010000383.1:0-4641 GCA_036377875.1 Acidimicrobiales bacterium | reverse complement strand
GGAGGGCGTCGCTGATCGTGCCCGCCTCGCGCTCGGCCACCGCCAGCAGCTCTGACGCCTCGGCGTCGGCCTGGGCCCGGGCCTGCACGCCCGCGTCGAGCAGGCGCTGGAGCGACTCCCGGTTGCGGACGGTGTGGTCGTCCGACTCGGACCTGGCCCTCTGGACCATGGCCAGCTCGGCGGCCGCCTCGTTGCGGATCCTGGCCGCTTCCCGCTCGGCGGCCGCCAGCAGCTCGGCCGCTTGTTCGGGGATCGGCGGGGCCGGGGCGGCAACGCTCGCCTCCGCCGCTTCCTTGGCCGCGGCCTCGGCCGCGGCGGCACGAGCGGCGGCTTCGTCGGAGGCGGCGCGCGTCTCGTCCACGTAGAGGCGGAGGTCGCCGGCCAGCTGGCGCAGGAAGGCGTCGACCTCGGCCTGGTCGTAGCCGCGCCTGGCCACGGGGAACGTCTGCTGCTCGATCTCCTCGGGCGACAGCATGCGATGCCAGGTTAGGCCCCAACTACCGTTCCGGCATGGCCGGTGACCAGGACCACCGGGTGACGGTCCGTCCCATCCCGGCCCAGTTGACCGGTCCGCTGCGGGGCGACGTGCTGCGCCCGGGCCAGCCGCCCGAGGCCTCGGTCTACCCGGGCGACGACGACCTCGGCACCGTCCACCTGGGCGCCTATGTCGACGGCGTGCTCGTGGGGATCGCCTCCCTCTACGAGGAGGACAGGGCCGGCGGGCCGTCCCGAGGGTGGCGGCTCCGCGGCATGGCCACCGCTCCCGCCGACCGCCGCCGAGGCGCAGGGGCTGCGCTGCTGGCGGCCGCGGTCGAGCACGTCGTGGCCCAGGGGGGCTCCGAGCTGTGGTGCAACGCCCGCATGGTCGCGGTGGAGTTCTACGCCTGGGCGGGGTTCACGGTGGTCAGCGACCCTTTCGACATCCCGGGCATCGGTCCTCATGTAGTGATGCGTCGACCAGTCTGAACGCCGGCGGTAGCCTCTCCGGCGTGCTGGACACCGAGCTCATCGAGGCCTTTCTGGCGGGTGGATCGGTCCATGGCTTCGCCGAGACGCTGCACGTGGAGCCGGGCGTGCTCGTCCTCGACGGGTTCTGGCACGCCTGCCTCCGGGTCAGCGACGACTGCTTCATCCTCCGCAACGAGGAGCCCCCGAGCGACACGCGGGTCCTGGAGGACATCGCCAACGCCATGCGAGCCCGAGGGTGGGAGCGGGTCGCCGACGACCTCCCCGGTATCACCGTCGTCACCATGGAGAAGGCCAGCCTCGGCTACGTGTCGTGGCAGGTGTGGGCCCCCGACCGGGCCACCGCCGAGGCGGCCCTGGCCAAGGCGCTCAGCGACCACAGCTTCCTGGAGCAGGGCGACTACTACCCCGATCCCGAGCAGGACAAGGACTACTCGGCCGAGTACCACGGCGCCCGGCGCCTGGCGGGCTTGCCCACGTCGCTGGTGCTGAGCGTCGGCGTGGAGCCGACCCGGCTGTCGACCCTCGCCACCGTCCTCGAGGACTGCCACTTCATCGAGAAGAAGCTGGGTGAGATCGAGGCCGACGCCTGCTGCTCGCTCATCCCCACGCTCATCCTCGTGGACGCCACCTCTCGACAGGGCCAGGAGTTCGTGATGCAGGTCCGCACCGCGGCGTGCGGGCGGGTGCTGCCGCTGGTCGCGGTCACGCCCGACGGCTCGACGCCGCTGGGGGCCGACAGCGGGTTGGCCGCCGACGCCGACCCCGCTACGTGGGCGCCGCCCATACGCAATCTCCTGCCATAGCGCGAAGCCGCCAACGCGGGGCAGAATGGGCTCGTGCGGATCGGAATCTCGGGCAAGGGCGGCGTGGGCAAGACGACGATCTCGGCGGTGCTGTCACGCACGCTCGGCCGTCGGGGGCGGCATGTGATTGCCATCGACTGCGATTCCGACCCCAACCTGGCCGCCAACGTGGGCCTGGGCGAGGAGATGGCGGGCATGCTGCGCCCGTTCCTCGACCAGTCGGGCGAGGTGCGCTTCGTCCCCCGCAACCTGTCGCCCGCCACACTGCTGTCGCAGTACGGCTACCACGGGCCCGACAACGTCACGCTCATGCTGGCGGCGCGGGCCGAGAAGGCCGGCTCGGGCTGAACGTGGAGCTCCCATGTCACCGTGCGTGACTTCATCGACCAGGTAGAGACCGAGCTTCCCGAGACGGCGGTGATCTGCGACATGGAGGCGGGCCTCGAGCACCTCTCCATCGGCAGCCTGCGCTACATCGACCTCCTGCTCGTCGTGGTGCAGCCCACGTTCAAGACCATGATGACCGCCGACCGGGCCTACGGCCTGGCCCTGGAGCTGGGTATCCCCGAGGTCCAGTTCATCGCCAACCGCATCAAGCGGCCGAGCGACGTCGACCAGCTCGAGGCTTTCGCCCGCGACCACGACAGCCGCATCATCGTCAACATCCCCGAGGACGAGTGGGTCAAGATGGCCGACGCCCGCAACCAGTGCCTGCTGGACGTGGCACCCGACTCCCCCACCGTCGAAGCCGTGGCCCGCCTGGCCGACGAGCTGGAGGGGCGCTTCTACCCGGCCACCGCCGGGGTCTGATCTCTCAGGGGCCGACCTCGGCGTTGCGGACCTCGGCGCGGGCCCTCACCCGCACCACCTTGTTCACCGCGTTGAGGTAGGCGCGGGCGGAGGCCTCCACCACGTCGGTGGATACGCCCCGGCCCGACACCTTCACCCCGTCCGCCTCGACCTGGATGATCACGTCGCCCAGGGCGTCCACCCCTCCCGTGACGGACGAGACGTTGAAGTCGATGAGGCGGCCGTCGACCCCGGTGGCGGCCTTGATGGCCTTGCACGCGGCGTCGATCATGCCGTCGCCCTCGGCCGTGGCCTCCTGCTTCTCACCGTCGCGCAGGACGACCACCCGGGCCCGGGGAGTGCCCACCGTGCCCCCGCTGACCTCGAGCTCCTCGAAGGTGAAGGCCTGCTCGACGCGGGTGCCCATCTCCTCGGCCACGATCGCCTCCAGGTCGGCATCGGTGAGCTGGACCTTGCGGTCGGCCAGCTCCTTGAAGCGCACGAAGGCGGCGTTGACGGTCTCGTCGGGGGCGTGGATGCCCAGCTTGTCGAGGGTGTCCTTGAACGCGTGGCGGCCCGAGTGCTTGCCCAGCACGATCTGGCTGCCCACCTGGCCGACCGCGTTGGCGTCGATGATCTCGTAGGTCGTGCGCTCGGCCAGCACGCCGTGCTGATGGATGCCCGACTCGTGGGCGAACGCATTCCGCCCCACCACGGCCTTGTTGTACTGGACGGGGTAGCCGGTCAGGCGGCTGACGAGCCGGCTCGTGCGGGCCAGCTCCTCGGTGCGTACGCCGACCTCGATGCCGGGGAACTGGTCGGGGCGGATCTTGACGGCCATGACCACCTCTTCGAGGGCGGCGTTGCCGGCCCGCTCACCCAGGCCGTTGACGCACACCTCGACTTGGCGGGCGCCGGCCTGCACGCCGGCGAGGGAGTTGGCGGTGGCCAGGCCCAGGTCGTTGTGGCAGTGGGTGGACGTGATGTAGTCGCCCTTCACCTCGCGGCGGATGTGCTGGATCAGCGCGCCGAAGTCCCACGGGATCCCGTAACCGACGGTGTCGGGGATGTTCAGCGTGGTGGCGCCCGCGTCGACCGCCGCCTGCAACACCTCGAGCATGAAGTCGAGGGGCGTGCGGGTGGCGTCCTGGGGGCTGAACTCCACGTCGCCGGTGTGCTCGCGGGCCCTGGCCACGCCGGTCCGGGTGGCGTCGACCACCTGCCGGGGCGTCATCTTCAGCATGTGCTCCATGTGGTTGGGGCTGGTGGAGATGAAGACGTGGATACGGCCCCGTTCGGCGTCGCGCAGAGCGTCCCAGCAGCGGTCGACGTCGGTGACGTGGGTGCGGGACAGGCCGGCGATGACCGGCCCGGACACCTTGCGGGCGATGGACTGGACGGCCTCGAAGTCTCCCTGGCTCGCTACCGGGAAGCCCGCCTCGATGACGTCGACGCCGAGCCGGGCCAGCTGCTCGGCGATCTCGAGCTTCTCGGCCGCGTCGAGGGAGATGCCCGGCGACTGCTCGCCGTCCCGCAGCGTGGTGTCGAAAATGGTGAGTCGCTCTGGCATGTCAGCCTCCGGCTGGTGGTCTGTCGAAAATCGGGGAACAAAAAAACCTCCCGGCCCGGAGGCACGAGAGGTTGGGCGAGCACCCGGTGGGGCGCCCGCCTCAGGTAAGGAGCAGGACCGAGAAGGTGAACACAGACATCCGCTTGGCATGGTGACAGTTGGCTTGGAGGACGTCAAGTAGGGTCGGGCGGGATGATCCGTCGCGTACTACGCATCGTCCTACGACTGGGAGTTGTGGCCGGCCTGGGCGCTGCTCTAGCCAAGGCCATCCGGGGCCGGCGGCAGGAGGGCATGGTGGGCACGATGCCCAGCGGCGAGCCGCCCGTTCCCACCGGACCGCCGAAGTCGACCCAACCGCTGGTCGAGCCGTCGATGCTCAAGGGCCTCGACCTGCGCAAGCCGCCGTCGGACGAGGACGAGACCGAGAACGGCCAGGTCGCCGCAGCCGCGCCGACCGCGGAGCCGACTGCAGCGTCGACTGCGGAGCCGGCGGCCGCGGGCGCCGGTCCT
>DASUXN010000382.1:0-2579 GCA_036377875.1 Acidimicrobiales bacterium | reverse complement strand
CCACCGCTGGCACCGTCGGCACCGAGAGCTCCTCGTCCGGCATCATCGCCCTGACCGTCGGCCTCGGCGCCCTTGGTCTGGCCCTGTTCGGCGCTGGCTTCATCGCCTTCGTCCGCCAGGCCCGCCGGGCCCCGGCTGCGGCGACCGTCCGCAAGTAACACAGCTTCAAGCAGTCAACGCCGGGCACCCGCTAGGGTGCCCGGCGTTGCCGCGTTCTAGCGTCTTTTTCCGCCGTCTCCGCCCTCTCGTCGCCCTCCTGGCGGCGGCCCTGATCGGCGCGTCGTGCGGCGGTGGCGGCGACGATTCGGCTGGCGAAGACCTCGGTCCCGAGCCCGCCCGGGCGTCCGGCCAGGACCTTCGCGTGGCCGTCGGCCAAGACCCGTTCCTGCCCGGCAACCCGCCGTCGCCCAACCTGGGCCTGGTCACGAACGGGCCCAACCCGGGGATCTTCGAGACGCTCACCCGCCTCACCGGTTCGTTCGGCCTCCAGCCCGGCCTGGCCACCCGCTGGGAGTCGCCGTCGCCCGAGCAGTGGCGGTTCTTCCTGCGCCCCAACGTCACCTTCCACAACGGCGCCCGCCTCGACGCCGCCGCCGTCGTGGGCACCCTCGAGACCATCGCGGCGCGCCAGAACCGGCCCCGCGGCCTCGACCCGGGCACGGCCCGCGCCAACGGCGACGTGGTCGAGCTCACCCTCACCACCCCCAACGCCCGCCTCGCCGAGCAGCTGGCCAACCCGTCCATGGGCATCCAGGCCCCGGGCACGACGGCAGCCGGCGGCGGCGACCCGTCCCAGACGCCCACCGGCACCGGACCGTTCCGCTTCGAGAGCTACTCGCCCGGCTCCAACCTGGTGGTGCGGGCCTACGAGAACTACTGGGGCGCCAAGGCCCAGCTGACCAGCCTCACCTTCCGGTTCGGGCCCGAGCGCGACGCCGGTCGCCTTCTCGCCACCCGCCAGGTCGAGCTGGTGGGGCACGTGCCCTACGAGTTCCTGCCCAAGGTCTCGGGCCGCACCGACTCGGTCAAGGGCTCCCAGCCGGCCCGGGCCGAGTACCTCCTGCTCAACACCGGCGGCGTCGACGACTTCGCCACCCTGAAGGACGACAACGTGCGCCGGGCCATCGCCCTCGCCATCGACCGCGACGCCGTCCAGAAGGCGGCGTGGCCCGAGGACGGGGAGGACAACGACAGCCTCATCCCCGGCGTCGTGCTGGGCGAGGCGGCGGGGACGGTGCGCGCCGCCAACCAGAACCTCAACGAGTCCCGCCGGCTGCTCGACCAGTCCGGCTGGGGCCCCGGTCCCGACGGCATCCGGGCGAAGCAGGGCCGGCCCCTCAACCTGTCGCTGGTCCTGGCCCGCCCCGACGAGCAGCAGAAGGCGGGCGAGACGGTCAAGGGCCAGCTCGCTGCAGTGGGCATCGCCGTCAACATCGTCGATCCCGCCCCGGAGTCGCCGTTCACCCGGGTCAACGCCTCGACGTTCGACCTCTTCATGGCCAGCCAGGTACAGGACGACGGCAACCCGTGCGCCCTGTGCCGGTTCTTCACCATCAGGCCGGGCGGCTCCCTCGCCTTCGGTTCCTCCGTGGGCGGCGGGGCCAAGGCCGACGAGCTGTACGACCGCTCGTACACGACCGCCTCTCAGGACAGCGCCCGCCGCATCGCCGCCGAGCTCATCAACGTGGTGGTGGCCGAGCGCTTCACGGCGGTGCCCCTTGCCTCCCTCCGCACCGAATGGCTCATCTCCCCGCGGGTGCGGGGCTTCGAGCCGGCCGCCCTCGGCGGGGACCAGCGGTGGGAAAGCGTGTGGCTGACGGTGTAGGTCACCGCCTGGGCAACACGCTGGCGGGTGTGGCCCTCGTGGCGGCGGGAGTGCTCCTGGTCGTGGCCGGCCTCCGGTCCGAGCCGCCGAGCTTCGGCCAGTCGGGCGAGGGCTACGTCAACACCGACCGCCCCGGCATCGACAACCACAATTCCCCAGCGGTCGCCGCCGACCCCACCCGTTCCTCGGTGATCGCGGTGGTCGACCGCATCGACGCCCCCCGCTTCAACTGCACGGTCTCGCTGTCGACCAACGGCGGCGTGGCGTGGCGGCGGTTGGCCCTGCCCCTGCCTCCCGAGGCCCCCAACTGCTTCTGGCCCGACGTGGCCTTCGACGAGGGCGGCCGCCTGCTCGTCCTCTATACGGCCAGCGGCGGGCGCTACAACCAGCCCCTCGGCGTATGGCTCCAGCGTTTCGACGGGGAGGCGGCGGCGGGGCCGCCCACCGTGGTGGCGGGCACGGAGGCCTTCCACGCCCACATGGCCGTCGAAGGCGGGCGCGTCGTGGTGGCCTACGTGCAGACACCCCCCGCCAACGCCGACCGTCCCCTCGGCTTCGAGCCGGGCATCCACCCCATGATGGTCACCCGGTCCGACGACGGGGGCGCCACCTTCGGCCCGCCCGTCGCCCTGGCCGGCAACGCCCGGGTGGCCCATCCCACCGTCGTGGCCGGCGGCAACGGGTCCTTTCTCGTCGGCGCCCTCGACTACAACGACGACCTCGACAACTACGAGGCGCGCCACGAGGGCCAGGG
>DASUXN010000381.1:0-6723 GCA_036377875.1 Acidimicrobiales bacterium | reverse complement strand
TGGCGGCCGCCAGCCCCGCACCCTGCTCGCCGTCCTGCTGGTGGCGGGCGGCCGCAGCGTGCCCGTCGACACCCTGGCCGACGCCATCTGGGGTGAGAACCGTCCCGCTTCGGCGACGGGGACGCTCCAGAGCTACGTGTCCCGCATCCGCCGCAGGCTGGGGGGTGAGTCACAGCTTCAGTCCGACGATGTCGGTTACCGGCTCCGGGTCGACGCCTCCCACGTCGACTTCCGTCGCTTCGAGGCCCTCGTGGACGAGGGTCGGGTCGCCCTCGACGCCGGCCGCCTCGTGGATGCACGGGCCACGCTCGAAGCGGCCGAGGAACTGTGGCGGGGGCCGGCTCTCGTCGAGTTCCGCGAGCAGGACTTCGCCGCCGGTCTGGCCACCCGTCTCGAAGAGCGCCGCCTGGCCGCCCGCGAAGCCCGGCTGGACGCCGACCTGCGTCTCGGCCGCCACGCCGAGGTGGCGGGCGAGCTGACCGAGCTGGTCGCCGCCTACCCGTTCCGCGAGAGCCTGCGGGCCCAACTGGCGGTGGCGTTGTACCGCTCGGGTCGCCAGACGGAGGCGCTGCGGGCCCTGGCCGATGCCGGCCGCACGCTGCGGGAGGAGTTGGGGATCGAGCCGAGCCGTGAGCTGCGGGAGCTCGAGTCGGCCATCCTCGCCCACGACCCGTCCCTCGACGCGCCCCCTTCCCCGACCGGGCCGCCGCCCACCCCCGTACCATCGGCACCGGCACCGGCGCCGGCGGTCGTGTCGACGCCGGATGCGAGACCAGCGGCCCACCGCCGCCCGTCGCTGATCGGCCGGGACCCGGAGCTGGCCCAGCTCGTCGCCGCTCTGGACGAGTCTGCCGCCGACGCCCGCTTCGTCGTGCTCGAAGGCGAGCCCGGCATAGGCAAGACCCGTCTGGCCGAGGAGCTGCGGTCCATCGCCTCCGAGCGCGGCGCGCTGGCCGTTTGGGGGCGGAGCGACGAAGGCGGGGCCGCACCCGCCCTGTGGCCGTGGCTTCCGCCGCTGCGGGCCCTGGCGGAGCGGGCCGGCGACGCCCCCGCCACCCTCACCGAGCTGCTGGCGGGAGAGGCCCCCACCGCCGCAGGCCAGGCCGAGGCTCTCCAGTTCGAGCGGTTCGAGGCCATGGCCGGGTTGCTGGCCGACGTGGCGCGCCGCCAGCCCGTGGTCGTCCTTCTCGACGACCTTCAGTGGGCCGACGCCACGTCGATGGAGCTGCTCGCCTTTCTCGCGGCGGCCGCCCGACTCGGTCCGGGGGTGCTGGTCGTCTGCACCATGCGCCAGCTCGAGGTGGGCCGCAACGACGCCGTCACCAGCGCCCTGGCCGCCGTGGCCCGGCGCCCCGGCAGCCGTCGCCTCCAGTTGCGCGGCCTGGCCCCCACTGCCACCGCCGCCGTGCTCGACGCCACCGCCGACCGCCGCATCCCTCCGGCTGTGGCCGCCGTGATCCATTCGCGCGCCGAGGGCAACCCGTTCTACGCCATCGAGCTGTCCCGGCTGGTGGACGACGAGGGCGGGTTCAGGGGCGAGGTCCCGGGCAGCGTGGGCGACGTCATCCGCCGGCGCCTCACCCGCCTGCCGACCGAGACGGTCGATGTGCTCGGCGCGTCGGCCGTCGTCGGGCGCGACGTCGAGCTCGACCTGCTGGAACGGGCGGCGGGGCGGGACGTCCTCGACGCTCTCGAGCCGGCGGTCGTCCACCGCCTCCTCGTCGAAGTGCCCGAGCAGCCGGGCAGCCTCCGCTTCAGCCACGCCCTGGTGCGGGAGGTGCTGCTCGAGGACATGACGTCGCTGCGCCGGGCCCGCCTCCACCTCAAGGTGGCGGACGCCATCGAGGCCCGGGGCGCGGGGGTGAACGACGCCGAGATCCTCGCCGAGCACCTGTGGCGGGCTGCTCCGGTCGGTGTCGCCCGACGGGCGGCGGAAGCACTCGAGCGGGCCGCCGAGGTCGCCCTGCGGCGCGTCTCCTACGCCGCGGCCGAGGACCTCCTGACCAAGGCCGTCTACCTCCGCCGGGCCGCGGGTTCGTCGCCCGGGGACATGGAGGCGGAGCTGCTCGGCATCTGCCGCCTGCTGGAGGTGGCCCGGGCGCTCCGGTACTTCCAGGCCGCGGTCGGAGGGGACGTTCTCGATCGGGCCAAGGAGCTGGCCGACGCCTGCGGTCGCCGCGACCTCCTCTTGAGCATGCTCTGGTTCGAGTGGTCCGCCCTCGCCACGTCGTGCCGAGCCGACGAGGCCGCGCCCCTGGCCCAGGCCTACTTCGACCTCACGTCGGGCGACGACCGTCCCGAGGTCCGGGCCGGCGGCCACGAGGTGCTGGGGGTGTGGAACTGGGGCGGCGGCCGCATCACCGAGGCGATCGAGCACCTCGACATCGCCATGGACCTGGTCAGGGACCTACCGATGCCCACCGACCCGTTCGTCGCCGAGCAGCGGATGGTGGCCCACACGTTCTGGCTTTTCAACCACGCCGTCCACGGCGACCTCGCCCCGGGCACTGCCTTCGCCGAGTTCGACGCCATGCTGGCCACACCCGACCGGTTCGCGGTGGCCTCGATCTGTGGGTTCGCCGCCACCACCGCCATCGTCCTCGGACGTTTCGAGGACGCCGAGCGCTACGCCGCCATCGGAACCGAGGCGGACCCCGGATCCCAGTTCGCCTTCTGGGGCGGCCAGGCCCTCATGCAGCGGGGGATCGTGCTGGCGTGGCGGGGCAAGGTGGACGAGGGGATCGCTGCGTTCGAGGAGGGCAAGGCCCGCTACGTCGGGATCGGGGCCCACTCCGCCATGCCGACCTTCGAGGCGACTGTCGCCATGAACGTTGCCCGGTGGGGCCGCATCCCCGAGGCCGAGGATCTGCTGGCCGGTGCCCGAGCCGAGCTGGCTGCCCGCCGCGAGTTGTGGAACGAGCCGGTCGTGCTGATCGCGGAAGCGGTCGTGGCCAACGCCACCGGCGACCGTGATCGAGCGGCCGACCGGCTGGCCGAGGCCATCGAACGCGCCGTCGCTCAGGGATCCCACGCCCTGGCCGGACGGGCCCTGCGGGTGGCCGCCGAGGTCGAGGTGGCGATCGGGACCTAGAGCGGACGCCTGCGGCTCGACCTATCCGGCGTTGGGGACGTGCAGGACGATGGCGGCCATGTCGTCGGTGAGGACCCCGCCCGTGTGCTCGAGCACGGCCCGCTCCAGGGCCCCGGTCACGTTCCGGGCCCCGTCGCCGCACTCGGCGAGGATGCGCTTCAACCCCTCCTCGTCGAACATCTCTCCCTCGCGGCGGGCCTCGAGCACCCCGTCGGTGACCGCCACCAGCGTGTCCCCGGGGGCGAGGGCGATTTTGACGGTCCCCACGTCGATGTCCTCGAACACCCCGAGCAGCGAACCCTTCACATCGAGGGTTTCGGTGGTCCCGTCGGCCCGGCGCACGATGGGAGGCGGGTGGCCGCCGGTGGCGATCTCGATCTGGATGCCGCCATCCACCGAGACGAGGCCGAGCATCACTGTGCAGAACCGGTCGCTCTCACCGGCGACGGCGGCGTCGAGCAGGGCGGTGTTGAGCTTGCGCATGACGTCCCGCGCATCGGCGTTGGTCAGCGTCAGGGCCCGGAGCGTGTGGCGGGCAAGAGCGGTGAGAGCCGCCGCCTCGGGGCCGGTGCCGGCGGCGTCGCCGATGGCGATGGCCCAGCAGTTGGGCTGGAGCGTCCAGATGTCGTAGAAGTCGCCGCCCACGTCCATCTCGTCGCCGAACGGGTGGTAGATGGCGGCGACTTCCATCCCGTCCACGTCGGGCACCCTCGGCGGCAGGAGGCTGCGCTGGAGCCTGCGGCTGACGTCGACACGGGCCTGTTGGAGTCGGGTGCGCTCGAGGGCCTGCGCCGTCTGGGCGGCCAGGGCGAGCACGAACCGTCGCTCGTCCTCGTCGAACAGCCGGGCCTGGGTGAAGCTGAACCGCAGGGCGCCCAGCCGCCGCCCCTGAACCTCGAGCGGCACGGCGCACAGGGCGGCGGTGGCCTCCTCCAGCCCGGCCAGTTCGGGGAAGCGCTCGTCCGGCTCGGCGGGCGACTCGAGCCACACCGCCTCGCCGGTCCGGAGGGCGACCGCGGCCGGGAGTTCGGCATCGCGGAACCCGGCCCGCAACCGGGCCAGGACGGTCTCGTCGTACCCCACGGCGCCGGGCAGGCCGAGGCGGTCGTCGTCGGTGGCCAGCAGCACGCCGCCGGCGGCGGCCCCCAGTGCTGCCACCCCCTCGTTGAGGACGGCTTGGGACACCTCCTCGGGCGTCGCGGCCGTGGCCAGGGCGGCCGCCACCGAGTAGAGGCGGGCGGTGCGCTCGGCAACCCGCCGGGCAGCCGCCATCCGGTCCAGCTCGGATAGGAGCCGGCTCTCGAAGGACTGCGGACGGGGCGGGGGACGGCCCTCGGCCTCCGCCCGCAGGCTCGCCACCAGCTCCTCGACGTACCACCGCCGGAACACCCGGTGCTGCTCGGGCGTCTCCAGCGTCAGCATCCGGCGCGCCCGGCAATAGGCGTCGATCTCGTCCAAGGCCCGGACGTACTCCTCGGCCGCCTCGGCCGCACTGGCGGGGAGGTGGAGAACCAACCGGGTCTTGGTCGCGCCCGCGCCCGCCGCTACCAGCGCCTGGCGTTTGATAGCCAGGCGGGCCTCGGCGAAGCGGTCGACGACCGCATGCAGCAACGAGCGCAAGTGGTCGGGGACCTCGGCCGTCTGGCCGGTGCGTTCGCCGGCCGAGGCAAGGGCGAACTCGCGCACCAGGTTGTCGACGTGCGACTTGGCGGCCAGAAGGAGGTCGGTCGGGACGTCACCCAATTCGACGCGGAACCGGCGGGCGCCCTCGCCGTCGAACTCGTCGTCCTCCCACATGGCCAGGATGTCGGCCTCGGCGTGGTCGATCAGGCGCCCGCGTCCCCCGGTCAGCTCGGCCCAGACGACCTTGCCGCCATTCTCGGCGTCTGCCCCCCAGCGGGCCGACACGCTGTCGACCAGGCGGAGGCCGCGCCCCGTGAGCGAGCCCTCGGTCGGGCGCCCGAGCAGCGGTGGGAGCCGGCTGGCGTCGCGCACCTCGATACGGACGCCGTTCTCGGCCAATTCGACCTTGACGCCTGTACAACCGCCGCCGTGGAGGAGGGCGTTGGTGACCAGCTCGCCGACGACCAGAGCGGCATCGTCGGCCAGGTCGGGCCGGCCGAGGTCGTTGCAGCGGCGGACGGCCTCGTGCCGGGCGCGAGCCAGCACTTCGGGGGCCTGGAACCGGAGGGTACGGGGCTCGGCCGACTCCATCGTCATCGGCCACAAGGGTACGGGTCGGACGCCTGCTGTACGCCATCGGCGCCCATCCGAGCCGTCGGACATGGCGCGGTGAGGCCGGGCCGTCGGACATGGCGCGGTGAGGCGCCGCCCGCGGCGGGTTCCCCCACCGCGGACGGCGTCTCGACCCCGAGGATCAGCCTCGGCACTCCGTCGAGTTCCGGATGACCTCCACCGACCACCCCGGACCGAAGAGCTCGAAGCTCGCCACGGTCGTGTAGCGAAGGTGGAAGTTGGGTGCTGAACCCTGGCTCGTGAGCCGGGACTTGGAGTCGGCCCCGACGGTCACCACGTCGCCCTCGACGTTGGCGTGGCTCGAGTCCGAGCTGCCCCCGACGTAACGGGTGCCATCGGCCGCCCGGCCCTCGAGCTGCGTCCGCCACGAGGACTGCGCTCGGCTGAACTCGCCGTCCTCCGTCCACACCTGGACGTGAGCGCGGGTGCCGACGGTGACGGTGATGTTGTCGAACTCGGGCGTGCAGGGGTTGTCCACGCCCGACATCGTGTACTCGTAGCTGTAGAACTCGTCGTACGCCTTCTCGGCCGCCATGGCCGGTCCTGCGCTTCCTGCGGCGATGCCGAACACGAGGCCGGCCACCGCCATCCGCCGTTGCAGTCTGTTCACGTGAATTCCTTTCATCGAAGCCCCGAACCGTTCGGAGCCGTGGACACAGACTGCGGTCCGGTCCTTGTGAGAACCTTGCGGTTCGCCAAAGAACGGGGCGGGTAGCGTCGGTCGGATCGGCGGGCCCACCGGCGGGTCCTCTTCTGACCGGAGCGGCGCAGTGGAATTCCGGGTGCTGGGGTTGCTGGAAGTGCTCGACGCGGGCCGCACCGTGGAGCTGCGGGGTCGAAAGGCGCGGGCCGTCCTGGCCATGCTGCTGATGCGCCCGGGAGAGGTCGTGTCGGCCGATCGACTGGCCGAGGGGCTCTGGGGCGACGACCAACCCAGCACGGCCGCCGCCACTCTCCAGGTCTACGTGTCCCACCTGCGCAAGGCGCTCGGCCCCGAAGCGATCCGGACCCGTTCCCCCGGGTACGTCCTGGCGGTCGCGCCCGATCAGGTCGACGCCGGGCGCTTCGAGGAGCTGGTCGCCCGAGGAAGGGCCTTACTGGGCGACGACCCGGGAGCGGCCCGGGCCCTCCTGGCCGAAGCCCTGGCCCTGTGGCGAGGCCCCGCCCTCGCCGACTTCACCTCCGAGGACTTCGCCCGGGCCAAGGCCGCCCGCCTCGAGGAGCTGCGCCTGGTGGCGGTGGAGGAGCGGGCCGAGGCCGACCTCGCCCTCGGCCACCACGCCGAGCTGGTGGCCCACCTGCGGGGCCTGGTGGACGAGCATCCGCTCCGCGAGCGGCTGTGGGCCCAGCTGATCCTCGCCCTCTACCGCAGCGGC
>DASUXN010000380.1:0-5883 GCA_036377875.1 Acidimicrobiales bacterium | reverse complement strand
CGGGTGCGGAGATTGCCCCGGTTGCGGACGGTCAGCTGCCCGCCCGGCGTCAGCGAGAGGGCCAGGTCGACGAGGGGCAGGACGTCCAGGGCGGCCTCCAGTTGGACGGTCCCCGCCTCGCCTGCCCGCACCTCGACCGGTACGGCAACCCGTCCTGCCGGCGGAGCCGGAGGCGGGGGGAGGCGGATGCTGATCCGCAGCTCGCCCTCCTCGCCGGGACCGAGCCGGACCTCGTCGGGGCTGACCCACGTCCAGCTCGCGACGTCGCCGCCGACGGGCAGGCGGAGCTGGACGCGTCGTGGGTCGAAGTCGGCCCGGGCGACGCGGCGACCGTCCGGGTCGACTTGAGGGGCCGTCCCGGCGAGCCGTTCGCCATCCGCGCCCAGCCCGACGCGGGGCCGGTGGCGGTGGTCGAGGGAGTGGTGCCGGCCGGTGCCGGGCGGTCCGGGAGGCGCAGGCCCTTGAGGATGGTCTTGCCGATCGTTGCCGTCGTGGCCCTCGTCGCCGGGCTGCTCGCCACGCGGGGCGACGGCTCGGGCACCGACAGCGAGGACGACCTGGGCCTGGGCGCGCAGCAGCCGGCTTCGGCCAACTGTCCCGTCGCCGGCCATCTCGCCCCCGACCCCGCCGGCCTGCCGCGGCGCAACGTCCCGTTCCCGGACGGGTACTCATTCCTCGAGACCCAGCCCGGCGGCTGCCAGCCGGTCCGGTTCAACCCGTGCGAGCCCGTCCATTACGTCGTGAACTCGGCGCTGGCGCCGCCTGGGGCCTTGGCCGACCTGACCGCCGCCTTCGCCCAGCTGTCAGAAGCCACGGGGATCGAGTTCGTCGACGATGGGCCTACCGACGAGCCCGCCTCGCTCTCCCGCCGCCCGTTCCAGCCCGAGCGCTACGGCAACCGTTGGGCGCCCGTCCTCGTGGTGTGGGCCAACGGCGGGCCGTTGAGGCTGGACGAGAGCAATCCCGGCGGGGGCCGCGCCATCAACGGTGGCGGCGTCTACATCAGCGGCATCCTCATCCTCAACGTCGACGCCGTTACCGACGAGCGGCGTCGGACGCCACTCGAGAGCGGATTCGGGGCGGGCGCCACGTGGGGGCGGGTGATGATCCACGAGCTGGGCCACCTCGTCGGCCTGGGACACGTCCGGACGTCGCAGGAGATCATGTTCGACGAGCTCGGGCTCCAGACGGGCCGGGCCGAGTACCACCGCGGCGACCGGGAGGGCCTGCGCCTTCTGGGCCGGGACGCCGGATGCCTGACCACCCCCCGGGCCCCGGGGGCGCCGAGGTAGCCCCGTCCCACCCCTGGGTAGAGGCGACATCGTGATCGCACGACGCCTGGCCCGCCCGCTCCTCGCCGCCAGCTTCATCAACGGCGGCATCGACACCCTCCGCAACCCCGGGCCACGGGTGAAGCTGGCCGAGCCCGTCGTGGAGAAGGTCGCCGAGCCGGCGCCCCTCCCCGGCGACACCGACCAGCTCGTCAAGGTCAACGCCGTCGTGCAGGTCGTGGGCGGGGCGCTGCTGGCGCTGGGCAAGTTCCGCCGGCTGGCGGCGGTGGCGCTCGCCGTGAGCCTGGTTCCGACCACGTTGGCCGGTCATCCCTTCTGGGAGAAGGAGGACCCGGCCGAGCAGTCCCAGCAGCGGACCCAGTTCGCCAAGAACATGGGGCTCCTGGGCGGGCTGATCCTCGCCGCCCTGGACACCGAAGGCGCCCCGTCCCTGGGTTGGCGGGCCCGCCGCGCCGCCCACAAGGCCCGCGAAGCCCTGCCTATCGGCTGAGCCGCCGGGCAGTCGCGGCTACAGGCGGAACAGGGTGGCGTGCCGGGCGAAGTCGAGCACCGGCTCGGGCAGGAACCCGACAGCCAGCGTGAAGGCCAGGGCCAGGCCGAGGGCGACGGCCGCCCCGCCCGGGATGGCCAGCCGCTCCAGGGCCGGTTGGGCGGACTCGACCCCGGCCCCGTGGCCGGCGTCGGGAAGGTCGGCGGCTTCGTGCGACCCGGCCACCTCCTCCTCGACCATGTACATGGTCACGATGATGCGGAGGTAGAAGAAGGCGGCGATGACGGCGGCGAGCATGGCGACGATGGCGATGGCGTAGGACCGGGACTCGACCGCAGCCGCGATCACATTGAACTTGGCCAGGAAGCCGGCGGTGAGCGGCACGCCCGCTTGAGCCAGCAGGAAGATGGTAAAGGCGAAGGCCAGGCCGGGACGGGACTTGGCCAGGCCCCGGTAGTCGTCGAGGCTGTGGCGGTCGTCGCCCTTGCGGCCCACGATGGTGGCGATCCCGAAGCTGCCGAGGATCATGAAGGTGTAGGCGAGCAGGTAGAAGAGCGACCCGGCGATGCCCCGGGTGTTGCCGGCCTGGAGCCCGACCAGCACGTAGCCGGCGTGGGAGATCGACGAGTAGGCGAGCATGCGCTTGACGTCGGTCTGTACGACGGCCAGTACCGAACCGACCACCAGACTCAGCACCGCCAGGGCCCAGACGATGGGTTGCCAGTCGAGGCGGTTGTCGCCGAACGTCGAGAAGAAGATGCGCAGCAGGGCGGCGAAGCCGGCGGCCTTGGCGGCGGCGGCCATGAAGCCGGTTACGGGTGTGGGCGAGCCTTGGTAGACGTCGGGCGTCCACATGTGGAACGGCACGGCCGCGACTTTGAACCCGAGGCCCACCAGCAGGAACGCCATGCCCCCGAGGAACACCCCGGTGGTCACCGTCTGGCTGCGCAGGAACTCGGCCACGATGGCGAGGTTGGTGGACCCCGTGGCCCCGTAGGTGAGCGCCACCCCGTAGAGGAAGAACGCCGACGAGAACGAGCCCAGCACGAAGTACTTGATCGACGCCTCGAGCGACCGCGGCCGTTCCCGCTGGTAACCGGCCATTACGTAGAGCGAGATCGACAGGATCTCGAGGCCGAGGAAGACGAGGATCAGGTCGTTGGCCTTGGCCATCAGGATGCCGCCCGAGGCGGACAGGAGCATGAGGACGTAGAAGTCGGGCCGGTCGAGCCGTTCCCGGGCGAGATAGCCGTCGGCCAGCAGCACGGCGAGGGCCACCGCGCTGACGATGACCACGGTGAGGAACAGGCCGAACCCGTCGACCACCACCGCGTCGGCCAGGGCGAGCCTCGGGCCGTCGCCCGGTCCGTCCCCCGTTACCTCCGTCCACAGCGCCCACGTGGCCACCAGCGAGGCGGTCGCCACGGCCAGGGTGAAGATGGCGTAGCCGAGGCCGAAGTGGCGGTCGCGGAAGAACGTGCCCGCCAGCAGCAGGGCGAGGGCGCCGCCGATGAGGATCAGCTCGGGAGCGAGCTGGCTCCACTCGACCTGAGGAAGTCCCACGGGCACGGACTACTCCCCCCGGCCGGCGGCGACCGCGGGCTGCTCATAGTCGGAATGCTCCTCGACGTGGGCGATCAGCCCGTCCACCGACGGGGCGATGCGGTCGAGCACGGGCCCGGGGAAGATCCCGAGCACGACGATCAGCAGGACGAGCGGCGCCATGATCCCCCGCTCCCTCCACGTCATCTCTCTGAAGGCGGCGTTGGCGCCCTCAGGCACGCCGTGGAACACCCGCTTGTAGGCCCACAGCAGGTAGATGGCGGCGAGGATCACGCCGGCCGTGGCCGCCACCGCCCACCAGCGGCGGGTCACGAACGTCCCGATGAGGACGAGGAACTCGCCGATGAACCCGTTCAGCCCGGGCAGGCCGATCGAGGAGAGCATGACCACGGTGAAGACCGCGGCGAACAGAGGCGCGACCTTCTGGATGCCGCCCAGCTCGGCGATCAGGCGGGTGTGGCGGCGCTCGTAGATCATCCCGACGAGAAGGAAGAGGGCGCCGGTGGACAGCCCGTGGTTGACCATCTGGAGCACGCCGCCCTGGAGCCCCTGGGTGGAAAGGCCGAACGTTCCGAGGACGATGAACCCGAGGTGGGCCACCGACGAGTAGGCGACCAGCCGCTTCAGGTCCTTCTGCATGGTGGCGACGATCGCCCCGTACAGGATCCCGATCACGCCCAGGGTGAGGAACAGCGGCGCCAGGTCGACGGCCGCCTGAGGAAAGAGGTAGAGGCCGAAGCGCAGGAACCCGTACGTCCCGAGCTTCAGGAGTATGGCGGCCAGGATCACGCTGCCGCCGGTGGGGGCCTCGGTGTGGGCGTCGGGCAGCCACGTGTGGACGGGGAAGATCGGCACCTTGATGGCGAACGAGGCGGCGAAGGCCAGGAACAGCCAGCGGGCCGTGCTCTCGGCGATCGACTGCGTCTCGGCCAGCGTGACCACGTCGAAGGTGAGGTCGCCGGTGGCCTGGCGGTGGAGGAACACGAGCGTCAGGATCCCGACCAGCATCACCGCCGAGCCCAGCATCGTGTAGAGGAAGAACTTCAGGGCGGCGTAGATGCGCTTGTCGTAACCCCAGCCCCCGATGAGGAAGTACATGGGGACGAGCACGATCTCCCAGAAGACGAAGAACATGAAGAGGTCGAGGGCGCAGAACACGCCCAGGCACCCCGCCTCGAGGACGAGCATCCACGCCGCGTAGCCCTTGAAGTCGTGGTGGACGCTCGGGCCGAAGATGGCGATCGGGAACATGATCCCGGTCAGGACGATCAGGAACAGCGAGATCCCGTCGACCCCGAGCTTCCACGAGATGCCGAGGCTGCTGATCCAGTCGCGGTCGGTGACCATCTGGAAGCCGGTCTCGTCGCCATCGAACCCCGCCAGCACGGCCAGGGTGAGGATGCCCGTCAGCACCGAGGCCACCAGCGTTACCGCCTTGATGGCCTGGTCCTGCGAGCGCGGCAGCAGCGCCACCGCCAGCGCCCCCACTGCGGGCACGAGGATCATCCAGGTGAGCATCAGGTGCGGGACAGCACGAACCCGAGGATGCCCACCGCGCCGGCGCCGATGGCCAGGGCGTAGTTGCGCACGAACCCCGATTGGACCGTACGGAGCCGCCGCCCTCCGGACGCGACCAGCGTGGCTACCCCGTTGACGGCCCCGTCGACGACCTCCCGGTCCACGGCCGTGGCCGCGTCGGCGAACTTGCGACCGCCCTCACCGACGGCCGTCGAATAGAGGTCGTCCACGTACCAGGCGTGCTGGAGGACGGCTGGCTCGACGGGCCGCACCCGGTGGCGCATATAGATGAGGTATGCGATCGCGATGCCGGTCAGGGCGGCGCCGGTGGCGATGGCGCCGAGCACGACCTTGCCGCCGCTCGTCAGCGACGAGTGGTGCAGTCGCTCCCCGAAGACCGGTTCGAGGAAGTGTTCCATGACGTACCCGCCGAAGGGCAGGTTGAGCGCCCCGCCGATGGCGGCGGCGACGGCCAGGACGATCAGGGGCATGGCCATGGAAGGCGGCGACTCGTGGGGCTTGAAGTCGCCGTGGGCGCCAGTTGCATGGCCGCCGTGGCCGCCGCTGGCCGACGCGGCAGTGGTGGCGGCGGGCTCGTGCTCGGGCTCGGCGTGGGCCTGGACGGGGCTGTGGGCGTCAGCCTTCTTCCAACGGTCCTCGCCGAAGAACACGAGGAAGACCTGGCGGCTCATGTAGTAGGCGGTCATGAGGGCGGTGATGAGGCCGATGGCCCACAGCACGGGTGACTTGTCCCACGCCGCGGCCAGGATCTCGTCCTTCGACCAGAAGCCGGAGAACGGGGGCACGCCGGCGATGGCCAGCCACCCCACGAGGAACGTCGCCGAAGTGATGGGCATCCACTTCCGGAGGCCGCCCATGCGCTGCATGTCCTGCTCGTCGTGGAGGCCGTGGATCACCGAGCCGGCCCCGAGGAACAGGAGGGCCTTGAAGAAGGCGTGGGTCACCATGTGGAAGATGGCCGGTACGTAGCCACCCACGCCGACGGCGAGGAACAGGTAG
>DASUXN010000379.1:0-4491 GCA_036377875.1 Acidimicrobiales bacterium | reverse complement strand
TGCTGTCTCGGCGTCGGTGCAGAGGGCGGCCCGGATGCCGTGCACCGTGTTGGCCGCGATCGACACCCCCGTGCCCGTCCAGCAGCACACGATCCCCCGCTCCGCCTCCCCGCCGGCCACCGCTTCCCCGACCCGCCGGCCGACGTCGGGCCACGGCTCGTCCTCGATGCGCAGGACCACCTCGTGGCCGGCCTCCTCGACCTTGGCCACGATGGCGTCGGCCAGCGACGTGTGTTCATCGGTGCCGAAGGCGATACGCACCGGACTAGCGGAAGCGACGCCGCCAAGACCGCCGGACGGCCACGGCGTTGGGCCCGCGCAGGCCGTCGGCCACCATGAGCCCGACCACGCCGGCGCCGGCGAGGGCCAGCCCCACGCCGAGCGGCACCTGCTCGCCGGTGTCGGGGTGCTGGTTCCGGCCGAAGACGAAGGTCGTGGTCGTTACCCCCGAACCACGGGCGGTCGTCGACGTGGTCGGTTGGCTCGCCCCTCCGGCGGGGCCCGGAGCGAGAGTGGTCGTTCCGCCCGGCGCCGGAACTGCGGTAGTAGGCAGCGGGACCGCGGGCGGCACAGTTGTCGCGCCCGGGCCGGTCGTGACCACCGGAGCGGAGGTCGTGGTGGTGTCTCGGCTCGTGGTGGTCGCACCCTGGCCCGAGGCCGTCTCGGTGTCGTCATCGTCGTCGGTGCTGCGGATCACCGCCGTGGCGACGCCCGCGACGAGCAGGACCATGGTGAGGGCCAGGAGGGCGCGCAGCAGGTTCTTGTTGGGGGGGTTGTTCGCAGCCACGAGAGTCGGCCGAGAGCCTAAAGCCCGCCGGAGGGTCCGGTGTGCATCATGGCCGTCACGGTAGGCGCGCCGACCACAGGAGCGATCCGCCCGCGGCCGCCAGCGCGAAAAGGAGCCCGAGCCCCACGAACCAAGAGGTGACCTCCTGGGGGACGGTGCGGAAGCCGATCGAGCTCCCGATGTCGCGGTAGACGTCCCGCAGCTCGTCTCCCGTGCTGGCGTCGAAGGCGGTTCCGCCCGTCGCCTCGGCCAGCTGGCGCAGGGCGTCCCGGTTGACGGGGACGGGCACGAGCCGACCCTCCACCGCAACCGTGCCGTCGTCGGTGCCGAAGGCGATGGTGTACACCGGCACCTTGGCGTCGTTGGCGGCTTGGGCGGCGAGTTCGTTGGGCCGCCCCACCGTCGTCTCGCCGTCCGACATGAGCACGATGCGGGCCGGCGGCTTGGACTGGCCCGGCTCGGTGGGCACCGTGTTGATGCTCTGGAGGGACAGGAACACTGCCTCCCCCACCGCCGTCCGGGGGCCGAGCTCCAGCAGGTCGATGCTGCGCTTGACCAGGTTGTGATCGGTGGTGGGCGCCACCAGCACCTGGGCGTTCCCCGAAAAGGCGACGAGGCCCAGGTTGAGCCGGCCGGGCAGGAGGTCGACGAACGACGCGGCCGCCTCCTTGGCCGCCTCTATGCGGGTCGGCTCGACGTCGGTGGCCTCCATTGACAGCGACACGTCGATGGCCATGACGACGGTGGCCCGCTCACGAGGGACCTTGACCGGACGCGACGGCTTGGCGAAGGCGATCCCGAAGATGGCCAGCGCCAGCAGGAAGGCCACGGCCGGCACGTGCCGCCGCCACGCCGGCCGGCGGGGCGCGATCCGGTCGAGCAGAGCGAGGTTGGTGAAGCGCACCGCGTACTGCTTGCGCCGCATCTGCTGCACCACGTAGACGGCGGCTAGAGCGGCGACACCCAGCAGCAGCCAGAGCCGCGTCCCGGCCTGGAAGCTGACGGCGATCACGTGCGGGCCTTCGCCGTGAACCCGGCTCCCCGCCGTTTGGTGGTGACCACGAACTCCACGATGTCCCGCAGCCAGTCACGGTCGGTGCGCAGGACGAGGTGCTGCGCCCCTGCCCGGCGGATCGACGCCGCAATCTCGGCCCGTTCTGCGGCAGCTGCCTCGGCGTAGCGCTCCCGGAGGCTGGCCTTGGCCGTCTGGATCTCCCGAAGCTGGCCCGTCTCGGGGTCCACGATCGTGAGATACCCCACATTGGGGAGTTCGAGCTCACGCGGGTCGACGATCTCGATGGCCATCACCTGGTGGCGGGCGGCCAGGGCGCGCAGCGGCTTCTCCCAGCCCCCGGCGGAGAGGAAGTCGGAGATGACGACCATGAGCCCCCGCCGGCGCGGGGGCCGCAACAACAGCTCGATGCCCGCCGCCAGGTCGGTCGAGCCCGAACCGTCGGCCGTGTCGGGCCTGGTCAGAAGGGTGTGGAGCAGGGCGAGCATGGCCTGGCGCCCGGAGCGGGCGGGTACCAGCGTGCTGCCGCCGGGCCAGACCAGCACCGAACCCATACGGTTCCCGGTCCGGGCGGTCAGGAAGGCGACGGCCGCGGTGGAGGCGACGGCCAGGTCACGCTTCTCGCACAGGGCGGTGCCGAACTGGAGGCTCGCCGAGCAGTCGACCAGGGCCCATGTCTCCAGCTCGCGGTCGGCGATGAGGTCGCGCACGTGCGGGGTGGTGGTACGGGCGGTCAGGTTCCAGTCGATGCGGCGCACGTCGTCACCCGGTCGGTACTCACGCCCCTCGCCCGGCTCGCTGCCGGGGCCGGGGAGGAGTCCGGAGTAGTCGCCCTGCAGGAGGCCGTCGAGGCGCCGGGTTATGAGCAGGTCGAGCTGGCGCAGGACTTCCTCGGCCTCGCCCACCCGCACCGAGGGTGGGGCGGCCTCCCATCGCGCCGTTCGGGCCACGGAGGCCGGCGCCGTTCGGGCCACGGAGGCCGGCGCTTTGTGCGCCTTCACGCGCTGCGGCCCTCCGCCGCGGCGAGGGCGTCCGGCGACATGCCGGCGGTGGGGTCCTGGCTCGGTGCCAGCCGCGGCGCGGGCACCGTCTCCAGCACGCGCCGCACGAGGTCGTCCACCTGCACGCCTTCGGCCAGGGCTTCGTAGGACAGCACGAGGCGGTGGCGGAGCACGTCGGGGCCGATGTCGATGATGTCGACCGGGAGCACGTAGTCACGGCCCCGCAGGAGGGCGAGAGCCCGGCCACCGGCGATCAGGCCCAGGCTGGCCCGGGGGCTCGCCCCGTAGGAGATCATCGGGGCCACGTCGGGAAGGCCGTACTCGCTGGCCTCCCGGGTGGCGAAGACGATGCGGACGGCGTAGTCCATGATCGCCCGGTGGGCGAAGACGCTGTCGGCCGCCGCCTGCAGCGCCACCAGGTCGTCCAGTTCGAGCACCCGTGACGCGTGGGGCCGGTTGACCCCCATGCGCTGGACGATCTCCAGCTCCTCGGCCCGGGTCGGGTACTCCACGAGCACTTTCATCAGGAACCGGTCTCGCTGGGCCTCGGGCAGCGCATAGACGCCCTCGGACTCGATGGGGTTCTGGGTGGCCATCACCAGGAACGGCTCGGGCACGGCGTGGGTGACGCCGCCGATGGAGACCTGGTGCTCGGCCATGACCTCGAGCAGGGCGGACTGGACCTTGGCCGGCGCCCGGTTGATCTCGTCGGTGAGCACGAAGTTGTTGAACACCGGGCCCAGCTCGATGTCGAAGGCCTCGGTCGACTGGCGGAAGATCCGGGTGCCGACGATGTCGGAGGGGATCAGGTCGGGGGTGAACTGGAGGCGGGCGAAGGTTCCTCCCACCACCTCGGCCAGCGTCTCCACCGCGAGCGTCTTGGCCAGTCCGGGCACCCCTTCGAGCAGGCAGTGACCCCTCGCCAGCAGGCAGGCGAGCATGCGCTCGACGAGCGTGTCCTGCCCGACGATGACCTTCTTCACCTCCATGAGAGCCTTCTCGAGGAGGGCGGCCGCCGAATCGGCGGCCAGGCCACGCGCAGCGGGGCCGGAAGCGGCCGGGGGCGAGTCGGTGGGGGTCATGCGGGTGCGGCTCCTGAGGGGCACGGCGAACTGGAGTCGAGGTACTGCATGGTACGAGGGTCGGACCGCAAGCGCGGCGCGGCGCTCACAGCTACGACACAGCCCCGATCCCGTGCTGTTCGGCCTTCATGACCCGGGCCATGAGATCTACGACCACGTCCGCAGCCCGTTTGCCCTGGTGGAGGACGGCCGCCACCTGCTCGGCGATCGGCGTCTCCACGCCGACCTCGGCGCCGATCTCCACGACGACCTGGGACGTGCGCACCCCCTCGGCCACCCAGCGCGTCTCGGCCGTGATCTCGGCCAGCGTCCGTCCCAGCCCTAGTTGTTCGCCCACGTAGCGGTTGCGGCTCTTGCGGCTGGTGCAGGTGGCCACCAGGTCGCCCATGCCGGCCAGGCCCGCGAACGTCAGCGGGTGGCCACCCAGGCACACGCCTATGCGGGTCAGCTCGGCCAGCCCGCGTGTGATCAGGGCGGCTCGGGTGTTGTCGCCGAAGCCGAGCCCGTCGGCCATGCCCGCCGCGATCGCGATCACGTTCTTCAGCGCACCGCCGAGCTCGCACCCGACGAGGTCCGTGTTCCGGTAGCAGCGGAACGTCAGCGACTGGA
>DASUXN010000378.1:0-4803 GCA_036377875.1 Acidimicrobiales bacterium | reverse complement strand
CGTCGGCATCCCCGCCGCCGTGTCCACGCCCTACATCAACTCCATCCCGCCCGAGCGGGAGCCGTGGTTCCCCGGCGACGAGTACACCGAGCGCCGCATCCGGGCCTACATCCGTTGGAACGCGGCGGTCATGGTCACCCGGGCCAACACCCGGGCCTCGGGCATCGGTGGCCATCTCGCCACCTACGCCTCCTCGGCCGCCCTCTACGAGGTCGGGTTCAACCACTTCTTCCGAGGCAAGGACGACGGCCAGTCCGGTGACCAGGTCTACTTCCAGGGCCACGCCGCTCCCGGCATCTACGCCCGGGCCTTCCTGGAAGGTCGCCTCGACGAGGAGCAGCTCGACAACTTCCGCCAAGAGGTGGGTGGACGCGGCCTGTCCAGCTATCCCCATCCCCGCCTCATGCCCGACTTCTGGGAGTTCCCCACCGTCTCCATGGGACTCGGGCCGATCGACGCCATCTACCAGGCCCGCTTCAACCGCTACCTCCTCAACCGCAAGATCGCCGACACCAGCCGGTCGAAGGTGTGGTGCTTCGTGGGCGACGGCGAGTGCGACGAGCCCGAGAGCCTGGGGGCGCTGAGCCTGGCCGCCCGCGAGCAGCTCGACAACCTGATCTTCGTGGTCAACTGCAACCTCCAGCGCCTCGACGGGCCGGTGCGGGGTAACGGCAAGATCATCCAGGAGCTGGAGGCGGTCTTCCGGGGCGCGGGCTGGAACGTAATCAAGGTCATCTGGGGCTCGAAGTGGGACGAGCTGCTGGCCCGCGACGTCGACGGGGTCCTGCTCAACAAGATGAACTCCACCCTCGACGGCGAGTTCCAGAAGTACTCCGTCGAGTCCGGCGCCTACATCCGCGAGAACTTCTTCGGGCCCGACCCGCGCCTGCGGGCCATGGTCGAGCACCTGTCCGACGACGAGCTGCGCAACCTCCCCAGGGGCGGCCACGACTACCGCAAGCTCTACGCCGCCTACAAGGCCGCCACCGAGCACCAGGGCACCCCCACCGCCATCCTGGCCAAGACCATCAAAGGGTGGGCCCTCGGCCCCGACTTCGAGGCCCGCAACGCCACCCACCAGATCAAGAAGATGTCGAAGAAGGAGCTGCTCGCCTTCCGGGACCGGCTCTACCTGCACGACCAGGTGCCGGATGAGGCCCTCGACGCCGACATGCCCCCCTACTACCGGCCCGAGCCGGGGTCGCCCGAGTACGAGTACATGATGGAGCGCCGCCAGGCCATGGGCGGCCCCCTGCCCAAGCGGGTGGTCAAGGCCAAGCCCTTGTCCCTGCCCGAGCCGGGCGTGTTCGAGGGTCTCAAGCAGGGGTCGGGGAACCGGGAGTTCTCGACCACCATGGCCTTCGCCAACCTGCTGCGGGGAATGTTGCGGGACAAGGGGATGGGGGCCCGGGTGGTGCCGATCATCCCCGACGAGGCCCGCACGTTCGGCATGGACAGCTTGTTTCCCGAGGTGAAGATCTACGCCCCCTTCGGCCAGCTCTACGAGCCGGTGGACGCCCACCTCATGCTCTCCTACAAGGAATCCCAGGAGGGCCAGATCCTCGAGGAGGGGATCACCGAGGCGGGCTCGATGGCCAGCATGATCGCCGCCGGCACCGCCTACGCCACCCACGGCGTGACGATGGTGCCCTTCTTCACCTTCTACTCGATGTTCGGCTTCCAGCGGGTGGGCGACCTCATCTGGCTGTTCGGCGACATCCGCGGCAAGGGCTTCCTGTGCGGCGCCACCGCGGGCCGCACCACGCTCATGGGCGAGGGCCTTCAGCACGCCGACGGCCACAGCCTGGTGCACGCCTCGACCGTCCCCAACGTCGCCGCCTACGACCCCGCCTTCGCCTACGAACTGGCGGTCATCATCGAGGACGGGCTGCGCCGCATGTACGGCCCCGAGCCCGAGGACGTCTTCTACTACCTGACGCTCTACAACGAGAACTACGGGATGCCGTCCATGCCGGAGGGTGCGGCCGAGGGGATCTGCAAGGGTCTCTACCGGTTCTCGCCCGCCCCCGAGAAGGGCAGACGGCGGGCCACGCTCATCTTCTCGGGCACCGCCCAGGGCGCGGCCCGAGAGGCCCGACAGCTCCTCGCCGACAACCACGACGTCGCCATCGAGCTGTGGAGCGCCACGTCGTACAAGGCGCTACGGGAGGACGCCCTGTCGGCCGAACGCTGGAACCGCCTGCACCCGACCGAGACGCCCCGCATGCCCTACGTCACCGAGCAGCTGTCGACGGCCGAGGGGCCGGTGATCGCCGTTACCGACTTCATGAAAATTGTCCCCGACCAGATCGCCCGCTGGGTGCCCGCCCCGTTCACCCCTCTCGGCACCGACGGTTTCGGGCGCTCCGACACCCGCGCCAACCTTCGGCGGCACTTCGAGACCGACGCCGCCAACGTGGTGGTGGCCGTCCTCCAGGCCCTGGCCGCGGCGGACGAGGCCAAGCCGGAAGAGGTGGCCGACGCCATCGCTGCCTACGGCCTCGACCCCGACGCTCCCGACCCCCGCGTGGCCTGAGCGAGCGGACAGACTCCGTTCAGCGGCGGTTCACGGGAGCGCAATAGGAGCGAATTCACTCGGAAATCGGAGCCCCTTACGTTCGCCCCAGTTCACCTGGGGAGGGGATTCATGCGAACGAAGCCATCGCGATCGTTGCTTGCGGTCGTGGCTCTGCTGGCGCTGGTGGCCGCGGCGTGCGGTGACAAGGCCGACGAGGGCACGTCGAGCGGCGGGGCGCAGGGCGTCCAGACCGGCAACACCATCAAGATCGGCGTGCTGCACTCGCTGTCGGGCACGATGTCCATCAGCGAGGTCTCGGTCCGGGACGCCACCCTGCTGGCCATCGAGGAGATCAACGCTTCGGGCGGCGTCCTGGGCAAGAAGCTCGAGGCCGTCGTCGAGGACGGCGCCTCCGACTGGCCCACGTTTGCCGAGAAGGCCCAGAAGCTGATCTCGGTCGACAAGGTTGCGACCACGTTCGGCGGGTGGACCTCCGCCAGCCGCAAGGCCATGCTCCCCGTGTTCGAGCGGAACAAGGCGCTGCTCTGGTACCCGGTCCAGTACGAGGGACTCGAGCAGTCCCCGTACATCTTCTACACGGGCGCCACCACCAACCAGCAGATCATTCCGGGCCTCGACTACCTGAAGGCGCAGGGCCTCACCCGCGTGTTCCTCGTCGGCAGCGACTACGTCTTCCCCCGCACCGCCAACAAGGAGATCAAGGCGTACGCCGCCGCCAACGGCATGGAGATCATCGGCGAGGAGTACACGCCCCTCGGCCACACCGAGTACAGCACGGTCATCAACAAGCTCCGCTCGGCCCGGCCCCAGGCGGTGTTCAACACCCTCAACGGTGACAGCAACGTGGCCTTCTTCAAGCAGTTGAAGGACGCCGGCATCGGCGCCACCGACATGCCCGTCCTCTCCGTCAGCGTGGCCGAGGAGGAGATCCGCGGCATCGGGGCGGCCAACATCGCCGGCCACCTGACCGCCTGGAACTACTACCAGACGACCTCGAACCCTGCGAACAGCGCCTTCGTCGAGGCCTTCAAGAAGAAGTACGGGGCCAACCGGGTGACCGACGACCCGATCGAGGCGGGCTACATCGGCGTGTACCTGTGGAAGGCGGCGGTGGAGAAGGCGGGGACGACCGAGGTCGAGGCGGTCAAGAGGGCGGCGGGCGGGATAACCATGGACGCCCCCGAGGGCAAGGTCACCATCGACGGCGAGACGCAGCACCTCTTCAAGACGGCTCGCATCGGCGTGGTGACACCCGATGGGCTGATCAACGAGATATCGGCCTCACCCGCGCCGATCAAGCCCGACCCGTACCTCAAGAGCTACCCATGGGCGGCTGGACTGTCGTAGCGCTCCCACCGTGGACATCTACGTCTCCCAGCTGTTCACCGGGCTGAGCGTCGGGTCGGTCCTGCTCCTCATCGCTCTCGGCCTCACGTTCACCTTCGGCCAGATGGGTGTCATCAACCTGGCCCACGGCGAGCTCATCATGGCGGGGGCCTACACCGCCTATGTGCTGGGGAACTCGCTGGGCGCCAGCACCTCGCTGCTCGTCGCCCTCCCGCTGGCCTTCGTGCTGGCGGGAGTGATGGGGGTGGTGCTGGAGCGGCTGCTCATCCGGCGGCTCTACGGGCGGCCCCTCGACACCCTGCTCGTCACGTGGGGGGTCAGCCTCGTGCTCCAGCAGGTGGCCCGGGACATCTTCGGGGCGCCCAACGTCAACGTCACCAAGCCCTCGTGGCTCGACGGGGGGCTCTCGGCCTTCGGCACCACGCTGCCCTACTCGCGGCTGGCCATTCTCGGGCTCGTCACCGCCGCGGTGACCGCCATCTGGCTCTACCTGACACGGCTGCCGCAAGGACGCCGCATGCGGGCGGTGGTGCAGAACCGCCAACTGGCGGCTTGCAGCGGGATCGACACGCAGCGGGTCGACCGCCGCACGTTCTTCATCGGGTCCGGGCTGGCCGGCATGGCCGGTGTCGCCCTGACGCTGCTCGGCCCCATCGGTCCGTCGCTCGGCACGAACTACATCGTCGACGCCTTCCTGGTCGTGGTCGCGGGTGGCCTCGGGCAGATCCGCGGCGCGGTGCTGGCCGCCGTGTTCCTGGGCGTGCTCGCCGCCGTCGTGGAGTTCGAGACGCAGGCGAGCCTCGCCAAGGTGGCGGTGTTCGTCGCGGTGGTCGCCCTCCTCCAATGGCGGCCGCAGGGACTCGTCGTCCTGCGCAGCCGAGCGCTGACGTGAGGCGCCTGCTCGACCGTCGCAGCCC
>DASUXN010000377.1:0-2687 GCA_036377875.1 Acidimicrobiales bacterium | reverse complement strand
ACGCGCTGGCGCAGGCGGTCGTCGGGCGGGCTCCAGTCGATGTCGAAGAACGAGGCGAAGCGGCTGGACGGCCCGTTCTCCAGCACGTCCCACCACCAGGCGTTGCGCCGCCCCGCCGCCAGCGACATGTGATTGGGGACGATGTCCACGATGTGGCGGAGCCCGGCCGCGGACAGGGCCGAGCACATGCGCTCGAAGGCCGCCTCCCCGCCCAGCTCCTCGTTCAGCCGGCTGTGATCGACCACGTCGTAGCCGTGGGTGCTGCCCGGCGCGGCCTGCAGGTATGGCGAGCAGTACACGTGACTGACGCCCAGCTCGGCCAGGTAGGGCGCCACCGCCGCCACGTCGTCGAAACCGAAGCCGGCGTGCAACTGGACGCGGTAGGTGGCGAGGGGTGCGTCCATGGGCGTACGCGATCATGTGCCCAATGCGCCTGCCCGTCATGCCTCCCGTCAAGCCCATGCTGGCCAAGCTGGCCCGGGAGATGCCCGCCGCCCGTTCCGGGCCCGAACGGAGCGAGGGCGATCTGATCTACGAGCCGAAGTGGGACGGGTTCCGCTGCATCGTCTTCCGGGACGGGGACGAGATCCTGCTCGGGAGCCGGAACGAGAAGCCCCTCGACCGCTACTTCCCCGAGCTCTGCGAGTCGCTCAAGCGAGAGCTCCCGGCCCGCTGTGTCGTCGACGGGGAGATCGTCATCGCCTCGTCGAAGGGGCTCGACTTCGAGGCCCTGCTCCAGCGGATCCACCCCGCCGCGTCCCGCATCAAGCTGTTGGCCGAGCAGACCCCTTCGTCCTACGTGGCCTTCGACCTGCTCGCCCTCGGCGACGAAGACCTGCGCTCGACGCCGTTCGAGCAGCGCCGGGCGGCGCTGGAGAAGGCCCTGGCCGGCGTGCAGCCCCCCGTCCACCTCACTCCCGCCACCCGCAGCCAAGCGGTGGCGCACGAGTGGTTCGAGCGCTTCGAAGGGGCGGGGCTGGACGGCGTGGTGGCCAAGCGGGTCGACCTCCCCTACCGGGAGAACGAGCGGCTGATGCTCAAGGTCAAGCACGCCCGCACCGCTGACTGCGTGGTCGCCGGCTTCCGCTGGCACAAGACGGGCGGCGTGGTCGGCTCCCTCCTGCTCGGCCTGTACGACGACGACGGCACGCTGCACCACGTGGGTGTGGCGTCGGGCTTCAGCGTCGCCCGCCAGAAGGAGTTCGTGGCCGAGATCGAGCCCCTGCGGGAGAACGCTCTCGACGGCCACCCCTGGGCGGCGTGGGCGGAGATGGCCCAGGACCCGGGCGGCCGCATGCCCGGCGGCCCGAGCCGGTGGAACGCAGGGCGCGACCTGTCGTGGGAGCCGCTGCGGCCCGAGCGGGTCGTGGAGGTCGCCTACGACCATCTCCAGGGCGACCGCTTCCGCCACGCCACCTCGTTCGTCCGCTGGCGGCCCGACCGTGAGCCCCGGTCGTGCACCTACTCGCAGCTCGAGTCGGCCGTCCCCGAAGAGCTGGCCGCGGTGTTCGGAGCCTGAGTGATTCGCCCGCAGCGTGAGCGGGCATAGGGGAAGCAGGATCCGCCTGCCCAACTACCGAATAGGTACTGCGCAGCGACATGCACCTGTATCCGGCCTCTTACGCCCGACGCCTTTCCGGCTCGCCCGCCCGAGCCCGTGCCGACCTGCGCGCCCTGCTGGCCTCCGCCAAGTGGCCCGGAGACGTCGATGCCGCCGTGCTGGCCGTCCATGAGGCACTGACCAACGCCATCGACCACGGCGGAGGAGTGCGGCACGTCACCGCTGCCGTCGAGGGCTCCGTCCTCGAGGTGGAGGTGTGCGACTCCGGCGCAGGCTTCTCGGTGGGACGGTCGAGCAAGCGCCCCGAGCCCCTCGCCGAGCGCGGCCGCGGCCTGTGGCTCATCAGCCGCCTCGCCGACGGCTACGACGTGACGACCACCAGCGCGGGCACGTGCCTCCGCCTGCGCTTCCTTCCCTGAAAAGCCGCCGTCCGGGCCCGCCTTGTGTACCGAACATGCTCTGGTAGCGTGAGGAACTAGGGGAGGCTGTCCGACATTGGGCACGCAGCGAGGGTGGAGCAGCGAGGAGGAAGATCTCCTCCAGCTCTATCTGAACGACATCGGGAAATACCCGCTGTTGACCCGGGCCGAAGAGGTTCAGCTCGGTGAGCTCGTCTTGGCGGGTCGCAAGGCGAGTGCGGAGCTGGCCCGGCTGGGCGACCGGGTCGACGCATCGCGTCGCGCCGAGCTCGAAGAGCGGTGCCAGGTCGCCGACGACGCCACCCGCCGCTTCGTACGGGCCAACCTCCGCCTCGTCGTGTCCATCGCCAAGAAGTACCAGGCGTCGGGCGTCCCCCTCCTCGACCTCATCCAGGAGGGCAACTTCGGCCTCATGCACGCGGTCGAGCGGTTCGACCCGAGGCGGGGCTTCACGTTCTCCACCTACGCCACGTGGTGGATCCGCCAGACGATCGCCCGGGGGATCGCAAACACGGGCCGCACCATCCGCCTCCCCGTGCACGCCGGCGACCAGCTGCTGGCCATCCGCATCGCCACCTCCGCCTTCGAGGTGCGCAACGGCCGCCCGCCGACTCCGAGCGAGCTGGCCGCAGCCGTGTCCCTGCCGGCCAAGAAGGTCGAGGAGCTCATCCCCTACCTGGCCGAGCCCATGTCGCTGTCCGACCGGA
>DASUXN010000376.1:0-2658 GCA_036377875.1 Acidimicrobiales bacterium | reverse complement strand
CTCCGACGGCGACACCCCCAACTCTTCGCCCAGAGCACGCCGCAGCCGCTCGTAGGCGCGAAGGGCTTCGGCCCGGTTGCCGGCCGCGGCCCGGGCCCGGACGAGGAGCAGATGAGCCGATTCGCGCAGTGGTTCGAGGCCCACCGCTCGTTCCGCCGCAGCCACCGCCGCCCCCAAGTCGCCCAGGCCCAGGGTCGCCTCGGCCATCACCTCGAGGGCGGCCACCCGCAGCTCCCGGAGATCGTCCTGGCGCCGCTCGACCCACGTGCCCGTGGCCCCGGGCAGGAAGTCCCGCGCCGCGATCTGTTCGGCGGCCGTGGCTGACGCCCGGGCCGCGGCCGCGTCCCCCGCCGCCAGCGCCGCCGCAGCTGCTTGCAGAGCGGCCCTGGCCTCCTCCACGTCGACCACCGCATCGGGCGGGAGGTGCACCTGGTAGGTGCCGAAACCCGAGGTCAGCGCCTCGGCTCGCCCCAGTCCCGCCCCTTCCAGCCACGTCCGCAGCTTGGACGCCACCACGCGCAGGGCCGTCTCCCACGTGCGGGGCAGATCCTCGCCCCACACGACCTCAGCCAGCTCGTGGCGGGGGACCGGCCGGTCCCGGTTGTAGACGAGGTAGGCGAAGGCAACCCGCCCCAGGCGCCCGAGCCCGGTAGTGTCCACCCACCCGCCCGCCGCTTCGATGCCGACCTCTCCGGTCAGCGCCACGCGGAGCGCCACCCGTTTCAACCTACAAGTAACAGGGGAGCCCCGCCCAGCGTTGGGAACGACGGAGGACGCGTGACTTCGGAGAGGGCGTCAGGTATGGTCAGGCGGCGTTCGCGACACTCCGCGCACGGTCAAACGTGCAGGTGCTAGCGTGCGGCGATTTCGGGCTGACGGCGGGTCAGAAGGTGGAGTGGAAGGCTCACCGACCAGGCAGGCAGGCAGGGTCACAGCAGTCAGCGTCCTCCCCCAGGCGCCGACCGCGAGTGATGGCGCGGCCAAGATCACTGGCGGCGCGGTGAGAACGGAAACCCGAATTCCGCGGTTTCCGATACCAGGGAAAGAGCAAAGGAGCGTTGGGTGAGGACACGACTTGCGGCACTCCTCACGGTGCTGACGACAGTGGCGGCACTTGCCGGCACGTCATCGGCGCCCGTGGGAGCACAGGCCGTCACCGACCAGGCGTTCGGGGGCTACGGCTCAGGCGCCACATTGAGCGTCAACGTGCTGGGACTTCTCGGCACACAGGTGCTCAATATCCAGGCTGCCTCGGCGGGCCAGTCGACCAACTCGGAGGGGCTGCCCGCGGGCGGGCTCGTCAATGAGCTGGGCTACGCCATCCAGCCTCCGGGCATCTCCGACCGCAACGCCTATGGGCGGGGTACGGGGCTCGAGGTCGGTCTGCTGACGCCCGACCCCAACACCAACACCAACCAGATCCTGCTCGCGGGTCTGGCCCAGCAGGCGGCGCCGCCTATCGAGCCCGACGTCGAGGTGAAGCAGATCGGTCCCATCACCATCGGGTCCCTCGCCTACGTCAACCTGCTGCGAGGCCGGGCTCGGGCGATATTCGACCCGGACACCTGTGTGATCGGGAAGGCCTTCTCGTTCGGTGAGGGCGAGGCAGCCGGTCTCCAGCTCGTCGGCACGCCCGGTGCGGGCGGGGTGCTCCAGAGCCCTCTCGTCGGCGCCAACCTGCCGGTCAACAGCGACGACCCTCGCAACGTCTCCCGCACCCGGTCGGTCACCTACCTGCGGCCCAACGGTGACGGCACTTTTGCCGTCGTCAGCGAGACCCGCCAGACGATCGCCCCGGTGAGCCTCCTGGGCGGCGCGGTCACCCTCGAGCTGCTCGGCGAGTGGGCCCTGCGGGCCATCGCCACCGGCAAGTCCGACGGCTCATCCAGGGTCGAGTACGCCCCCGTCGGCGCCGGCCCCACCACCAACGTGGCCACGCTGACCATCGGCGCCACCGTCGTCAACATCACCACCCAGCAGCTGTTCGGCCCCGGCGGCCTCGACCTGGGCGCCGCACTCGGCCCCCTGTCCGCGGTCCTCGACCTGACCCTGGGCACGCCCGCCCGGGCTCTGGGCGGCGCGGGTGCTCCGCAGATCGCGGCCAACGGCACGTCGGTCTCGGCGGCCGTCGATGTCGCCTCCGTCGGCGTCCTCACCATCCCCAACGTCATCACCGGCGCCGACATCCGTGTCGGCCACATGGAGGCGGCTGCCGTCGCTCCCGAGGGTGGTGTGCGCTGCAACGTGCCCGTCGACAAGATCGGCACGCCCGACCCTGTCACCGCCGGCAACGACTTCACGATCACCATCCGGATCCCGAGCGACACCGCCACCTTCGAGCAGCTGTTCGGCTGTGACCTGATCGGCATCCGGGTCGAGGACGTGCACGAGATCGAGAGCGGCAACCCGTCGTTCACCCTCCTCAGCGCCAGCAACGGAGGGGTGATCAGTTCCGATGGCAGAACGGTCACATGGGACAACATCGGGGACTACAACATCGGTGACCCACCCATAGAGTTGACGATCACCGGCCGCATCCCGGGCAACTCGGGAGCCGGCGTCCTCAAGGACACCGCCACCATCACCGCCACCCTCGGTGGCTGTGACGGGACGGTGGCCGGCCAGGACATCGTCGGCCAGGGCGTGAGCGGTGGCGCC
>DASUXN010000375.1:0-3879 GCA_036377875.1 Acidimicrobiales bacterium | reverse complement strand
TGTCGTCCACGAGCCGCTCGCCTCTTGGCCCCGGCTCGGCGATCTCGTCGCCGTTCACGAACATACCGAGGGCGCTGACCCGGCCGCTCAACCACTCCCGCTCGGTCATCTCGTGGCCGTCGGGCGCGAACCAACCGATGTCGGCCAGGTCGGTGCCGTGGATGGGACGGCCCTGGAAGAAGCTGCGGCGGCGGAGGACGGGGTGCTCGCGGCGGAGGGCGATCAGCCGGCGGGTGAAGTCGAGCAGCTCCTTGGCGGCGGCGTCCAGGTCCCAGTCGAACCAGGTCAGTTCGTTGTCCTGGCAGTAGGCGTTGTTGTTTCCCTGCTGGGTGCGGTCCATCTCGTCGCCGCCGAGCATCATGGGCACGCCCTGGGAGAGCATCAGCGTGGCCAGGAAGTTCCGCTGCTGGCGGCGGCGGAGGGCCAGCACCTTGGGGTCGTCGGTCTCTCCCTCGACGCCGCAGTTCCACGACCGGTTGTCGTCGGTGCCGTCGCGGTTGCCCTCGCCGTTGGCCTCGTTGTGCTTGTCGTTGTAGGAGACCAGATCGTGAAGGGTGAATCCGTCGTGGGCGACGACGAAGTTGATCGACGCGTTGGGGCGGCGGCCGTCGGCCTGGTAGAGGTCGGACGAGCCGCTGAGGCGGTAGCCCATCTCAGCCAGGCTCGCCTCGTGGCCCCGCCAGAAGTCCCGCACCGCATCCCGGTACTTCCCGTTCCATTCCGTCCACAGGACCGGGAAGTTGCCGACCTGGTAGCCCCCCTCGCCGACGTCCCAAGGCTCGGCGATGAGCTTCACCTGGGAGACGACCGGGTCCTGGTGGATGAGGTCGAAGAAGGCGGACAGCCGGTCGACCTCGTGGAAGCCCCGGGCCAGGGCCGATGCCAGGTCGAAGCGGAACCCGTCCACGTGCATCTCGCTGACCCAGTAGCGGAGGCTGTCCATGATGAGGTGGAGGACCTCGGGGTTGCGGGCGTTGAGGGTGTTGCCGGTGCCCGTGTAGTCCATGTACATCCGCCGGTGGCCTTCGACCAGGCGGTAGTAGGCCCCATTGTCGATGCCCCGGAAGCTGAGGGTGGGGCCCATGTGGTTGCCCTCGGCGGTGTGGTTGTAGACGACGTCGAGGATCACCTCGATGCCGGCGGCGTGGAGCGATCGCACCATGGCCTTGAACTCCCGCACCTGCTCGCCCCGTGAGCCGGCCGACGAGTAGGCGGCGTGGGGGGCGAAGAAGCCGAGGGTGTTGTAGCCCCAGTAGTTGCTCAGCCCCTTCTTGACCAGATCGTGCTCGGACACGAAGTGGTGGACGGGCAGCAGCTCCACGGCGGTGACGCCCAGACCGCTCAGATGCTCGATGGCGGCGGGACTGCCGAGGCCGGCGTAGGTGCCCCGCAGGGCCTCGGGAACGCCGGGATGGCGGGCCGTGAACCCCTTGACGTGGGTCTCGTAGATGATCGTGTTGTGCCATGCCGTGCCCGGGCGCTGGTCGTCGCCCCAGGGAAATAGGGTGTCGGCCACCACCGACTTGGGCACGTGGGGGGCCGAGTCGCGGTCGTCGCGGTGGGTGTCGTCCCTGCCGACGGTGTAGCCGAAGACGGAGTCGTCCCAGTCGAGCTCGCCGTCGATGGCCCGCGCGTAGGGGTCGACCAGCAGTTTTGCCGGATTGCAGCGCAGCCCGTGGACGGGCTCGTAGGGCCCGTCCACCCGGAAGCCGTAGCGCTGGCCGGGCCCCACGCCGGTTACGTAGCCGTGCCACACGAAGGCGCTCACCTCCGGTAGCGGCACCCGGGTCTCCTTGCCGGACCGGTCGAACAGGCAGAGCGTGACGGAGCGGGCTACCTCGGAATAGATGGCGAAGTTGGTACCCTCTCCATCCCACGTGGCCCCCAGTGGGTAGGGCGTTCCCGGCCATGCCGAGGGAGAAGCGTCCATCCGGCTAGCTTCCCTCACCCGAGCCAGGGCTCGCACAGGAGCACGCGATGTCGAGCAACCCGGACGACCAAGGCTCCCGCCGCCTCCAGGACTGGTGGCTCGAGCTGCCCTTGTCCTACCGCGTCAACGCGCTTCTGTACTTCCTCGGCGCCTGCGGGCTGTTGTTCCTGGTGACGACCCTCTTCTCGGGCGACGACGAACCCCGCCAGATCGAGGTGGGGGCGGGCGTGACCGTTCCCGCCAGCACCACGACCAGCCGGGTCGGTTTCCCCACGTCCGCGCCGGCCACGGTCCCGACCACGGTCGCCACGTCGTCCACGTCGGCCGGGCCGTCGACCACGTCGGCCCCGGCCACCACCGCCGCCCCCGCCGGGCCGAGCCCCACGGCGTCCCCGGACACGACCAGCTCCCCTCCCACCCAGGCCACGACCACCAGCCCACCGGCCCCCTGCCGGAACAGCCTGGAGTCCCGCTGCGGCGACTTCTCGTGGGACCCGTCGCCCGGGCCCAACGAGGCCCTGACCATCAGCGTCGTCCCCCGCCCCGGCAATCCCACGCCGGGCGATGCCGTCAGCTTCGACGTCACCGTCCGCGACCCCGACCACTTGGTCAGCGAGAACTGCGCCGAGATCGCCTGGGGCGACGGGATAGTCCACTCCGCCCCGTGCATCCCCCAACCCGGGTGCCCGGCCGTGTTCGGGCCGTGGACGCCGCCCAGCCGCCAGCCCGGCGAGCTCACCAAGACCTACACCCACACCTATCAGGGCACGGGGCAGTTCACCGTCCGGTTCACGTTCCGGTCGTGGTCGACCGACCGCTGCGCCGGCCTTGACCCCTACGCCAGCGAACGATCGGCCCAGCTGGTCATCGCGGTAACGCCGGGGACGTAGCCCAACCGGCAGAGGCAGGGCACTTAAAATGCCCCAAGTGAGGGTTCGAATCCCTCCGTCCCCACCGTGCCCAACGAACCCGTCGCCGCCTCCGGCGTGCTCCCCGACCTACATCTACGGAAGGCGATCGACGCCGGCCACATCTCGGCCGACCCTCACCGGATCGGGAACGGGAGCGTCCAGCCGGCAAGCCTCGACCTGACCCTCGGCCCCCGGGCCTACCGGCTCCGGTGCAGTTTCCTGCCCGACGCCAAGACGGTGGCGGACAAGCTGGACGAGCACTCCATGGGCGCCTTCGACCTCCGGGACGGGGCCATCCTCGAGCGCAACCGGCCCTACCTCATCCCCCTGCGGGAACGGCTGGCCCTGCCCGCGGGCGTACGGGCCAAGGCCAACCCCAAGAGCTCGACGGGCCGCCTCGACATCTTCACCCGGGTCATCACCGACCGCAGCTTCCGCTTCGACGAGATCGCGCCCGGCTACGAGGGCGGCCTGTGGCTGGAGGTCGTGTCCCGCTCGTTCACGGTGCGGGTGCAGGAGGGCCTGTCGCTCAACCAGCTGCGGCTGGTGCGGGGCGACAGCCGCGTGACCGATGCCGAGATCCGGTCGATCCACGCCGGCGAGCCCCTGCTGTTCCAGGACGGGGTGGCGGTGCCCCCGGGTGAGATCGCCGTCGCCGATGGGCTGTTCATGTCTCTTGACCTGCGCAAACGCGCCACCGGCGAGGCGGTCGGGTTCCGGGCCAAGAAGAACAGCCAGCTCCTCGACTTGGCCGCCGTCGAGCGCTACGACCCCGACCTGTTCTGGGAGGCGGTTGTTCCCGAGCGCTCGGACCGGCTGATCCTCGAGCCCGAGGAGTTCTACCTGCTGCTCTCCTCGGAGTCGGTGAGCGTGCCGCCCGGCTACGCCGCCGAGATGACCGCCTACGACCCCACCAGCGGCGAGCTGCGCACCCACTACGCCGGGTTCTTCGATCCCGGGTTCGGCTACGACCGGGCAGGACGGCTACGCGGCAGCCGGGCGACGCTCGAGGTGCGGGCCCACGACGTGCCGTTCATG
>DASUXN010000374.1:0-23999 GCA_036377875.1 Acidimicrobiales bacterium | reverse complement strand
CCCGGGCACCCACAACTTCATCGCCGATGGGGTCGTGGCCCACAACTCGCTCGAACAGGACGCCGACGTGGTGATCTTCCTGTACCGCGACGAGGTCTACAACCGCGACTCGCCCGACCGGGGCACGGCCGAGGTCATCGTCGCCAAGCACCGCAACGGGCCCACGGGCATGACCCAGCTCGCCTTCCTCGACCACTACACCCGCTTCGCCAACATGGCCAAGGGCGTGTGACCCCTACTTCCGGTTTGCGGTTCCCCGATCAGCGGGCAGGAACCCGACTGCTTGGGGCGGACAAGCCGTTCCGCGCATATGGGAAAGGCGGTTCACCGTGCGTAGACGGATTGCAGCCGGAGTGGCAGTGGTCGGGCTGAGTCTCGGAGTGTTCGGGGCGGCACCCGCGGGAGCGGATCCCGACGACAAGGTGGCCAAGGACCTCATCCACCTCCTCTGCGACTTCGAGGAGATCCAGGACGCCGTCGCCCTCGAATACGGCGTCGAGGCGAACCGGGGGCAGTGCCAGAAGGCGCTGAGGGGAGAGTTCCTCGCCGACGGGTAGGGCGAGCACCGCTGGTCAGCAGCTCACTCGCGCGTCCCGGTACGACCAGCCGTAGCCCGCCGCCGGGCTCTTGGCCGCGTCCCACGCCCAGGTGCGGAGAAGATCGCCGCACACGCTCCCGTACTCGTAGTTCAGCGTTCGGGAGTAGGAGATCCTCCCGTAGTTGTTGCACTCCAGGCCGCACGGTCCGGTGCCGGCCTTGATCCATTCGCCGTCGATGGCCGGCGTGCCGGCGCTGAGGTTCTGGAACGTCACATAGACGTCGCCGCCCGGAGTGAAGTTGTAGCCGCCCACCGGCACGGTGACGTAGTGCCGCCACGAGTCGGGGGTGACGCCGCCGCTGGCCCACACCGACAGCCGGCCGACGGTGACCACCGGCTTGTCGTGGGTGGCCATGGCCGGTGAGGCGGTGGCCAGCAGCAACGCCCCGAGGATGGCGACGGGGGCGAGCAGACGCGCGAACCGTTGCATGTTCCTATCTCCCTTTTCTCGACGATCTGGCCCATCCGTATAGGGAGCGGGGCTTGGCGTTACAGGGGAATGCGGCCCACCATTCCGGTCGGCGGCACACTGAGACGACGATGGCCACCACGGCACGATGGACGGTGGAGCAGGTGCTGGCGCTCGCCCCCGACGCCGGGTCGGTGCGCGCTGCCCGGGCGCTGGCCAGGCCGGGCCGCTGGTCCGACCTGGGCAGCAACGACTCCCTGGTGTGGGGACGGTGCCAGGGGAGCGCCCGGGAGCCTTACCAGGTCACCGTGGACCTCACCGAGCCCGCCTTCCGCTGCACGTGCCCGAGCCGCAAGTTCCCGTGCAAGCACGGCGTGGCCCTGCTTCTGTTGTGGGCGGGCGGCAACGGCTCGGTTGCAGACGCCGCCGTCGCCGAGTTCGCCGCCGCCTGGTCGCACGAGCGGGCCGAGCGGGCGGCCCGGTCCGAGGCTCGCCGCCAGGCCCGCGCCGAGTCGCCCCCTGACCCCGAAGCTCAGGCCCGCAGGCTGGCCGAGCGTCGATCGCTGATGACGGCCGGGCTGGACGACTTCGAGCGCTGGCTGTTCGACCTCGTCCGCCAGGGTCTGGCCGCCGCCCGCCGCCAGCCCTTCTCCTACTGGGACACGGCCGCCGCCCGCCTCGTCGATGCTCAGGTGCCGGCCCTGGCCGAACGGGTGCGGGCTATGGCGGGCGAGATCCACCGCCGGCCCGACTGGCCCGACCACCTGCTGGCGGAGGCGGGGCGGTGGTACCTGGCCGTGCGGGCGTGGCGGCAGTGGGACAGGCTTCCCGAGGACGTGGCCGGCGATCTCCGCACCGTGCTGGGCTGGTCCCGGCGTGGCGACGACGTGCTGAGCGGCGAGCGGATCGCCGACCGCTGGCACGTGATCGGCCTCCGCCAGGACGAGGACGAACGACTGCTGTCCCAGCGGACGTGGTTGCGGGGCGAGCGGACGGCCCGCACGCTGACGGTCCTAGATTTCGCCACCGCGGGCGGCACGCTGGCCGTCGCCCAGGTCCTGGGCTCAATCGTCGAAGCGGAGCTGGCCGTCTATCCGGGCTCGCCGCCGCAGCGGGCCCGCTTCACGGGCGACGAACGGGTGGTCGGCAACGCCGGCGGGCTGCTCGGCGCCCATTCCATCGCCGGCGCCCTTGACGCCGCCGCGTCCTGTCTGGCCGCCAACCCGTGGCACTACCGCACGCCCATGGCCCTCGCCCAGGTCGGTGTGGCGCTGGGGTCCAATGGACGAGCCGGGCCGGCGGCCGCCGTCGTGGACGCCGCGGGCGACGGCCTCCCGCTCGCCGCCGACCCGGCCCTGTGGTCGTTGCTGGCGTTGTCGGGCGGGGGGCCCGTCGACCTGTTCGGGGAGTGGTACGACGACCGCCTCCACGCCTCGTCGGTGGTCATCGAGGGACGCTTGGTGGCGCTGTGAAGGTGTGGGAGGAGCTGGTGAGCGCCGCCCTGGTGGGCACGGAGCGGCGACCATTCCCGCTGGAACGGCTTCATGAGGTGGCGGGCGAGGGCGTACCCGACATCGCCGAGGCCGAAGGTCAGGTGCTGGCGGCGGCGGCGGTGGTCGACGGCTACCGGCGCGCCGGACGTGTCCCCGAGCGGCGGCGGGCAGGCCAGGCCCTGGCGGTGGCGCCGCCCCACGACCGCCCCCCAAGCTCGGCTACCGCCGCCCAGCTTCTGGCTCTCCTGCTCAGCGGGATGGTCGGCGTGGCGGGCGGCAGCGACGCCCTGTTGCAGACGTGGCTGGTTGCCTGCGCCGCCGCCCGCCAGCGCCCGCCCGACGGCATGCTGGCGAGGCTGCTCGATCTGGGCACGGCTTCCCCCCGGCTCCGTCCCGCGATCGTCGCTGCCGTCGGGGCCCGCGGCGCGTGGCTGGGCTCGCTCAACCCCCAATGGGCGTGGGCGGTGGGTGCAGGTGAGGCCAAGGCCGACTACGCCACCGCGACGACGGCCGAGAGGGTGGCGTTGCTCGCCGACCTCCACGGGCGAGACCGGGCGGTGGCCCGTGAGCTGCTGGCCTCGACGTGGGCGAGCGAGCCGGCGGCCGACCGGCTGGCGCTGCTCAACGCCCTCGCGTCCGGCCTCGATGAAGACGACGAGCCATTCCTCGAGGAGACGCTCGACGACCGGGCCGGTTCGGTGCGAGCCGCCGCCGCCGAACTGCTCGACCGGCTACCGGGGTCCCGCCGGGCCGCCCGCATGGCTGACCGGGCCCGCGCCCTCGTGCGGGCCGAGGGCCGGTTCCGCCGCCACCTGGTACTTCAGCTCCCGGAAGCGCTCGACGCCTCCGCCCGGCGCGACGGGATCACCGACGCACGCGAGAAGGGGACGGGCCTGCACGCCGCCTGGCTGGTGCGGATCGTCGCGTCGACGCCGCTGGAGGTGTGGGAGCCGCACCTCGGCCTCCCGCCCACGGAGGCGGTGGCCAAGGCCGCCACCGACGCCCCCGAGCTGGTGGCGGCCTGGGAACGGGCGGCGCTGGCTCAACGGAACGAGCGGTGGGCGCTCGCCCTCCTCCGCCACCGCCCCAGTCCGGCGCTGGTCGGGGTGCTCTCCCCTCCGGCGGCCCGGCGCTATGCCGAGGAGGCCCTGCGCGGATCGAATCCGCCCGAGGCCCGCTTCTTCGACGCCCTGGCCGTCCCCGGTCCCTGGGATGCCGCCCTGTCCAAGTTGGCGGTGGAACGGTCCCGGGCGGCGCCTTCGGCGTCGCTCCCGAGGATCAGCGGGGCGCTGGCGGCGCGCCTCGACCCGTCCGTCCTCCCGGTCGTGGAGGAGTGGATCGAGGACACTGCGGACGAGCGGGCCCTTCGGGACGTACGCGCTCTGGCCCACGCCCTCAGCATCCGTGCCACCATCGCCCAGGAGTTCTCATGACCGATCGACACGTTCAGGCTCCGAAGGCCCGACCCGTCGTCCCGCCAGAGATCCTGCGCGCCCACGCTGAGGACATCCACGCCGACGAGTTGGCCGCCCTGGCCGCCGCCGACGACCGGCCCCGCCCGCCGAGCTGGCGGCTGTCGCCATGGGCGGTCGCCACCTACGTGCTGGGAGGGCGGCTGCCCGACGGCACGGTGATCTCGCCCAAGTACCTGGGTCAGCGGCGGTTGATAGAGGTTGCCATCGCCACCCTCGCCACCGACCGGGCGCTGCTGCTGTTGGGCGTGCCGGGCACGGCCAAGACGTGGTTGTCCGAGCACCTGGCTGCCGCCGTCTCCGGGAACTCGACGTTGCTGGTGCAGGGCACGTCGGGCACGGGCGAGGAGGCGATCCGCTACGGGTGGAACTACGCCCGGCTGCTGGCCGAGGGCCCGTCGCGGGCGGCTCTCGTCGCCAGCCCCGTGCTGCGGGCGATGGAGACGGGTGGCATCGCCCGCATCGAGGAGCTCACCCGCATCCCGTCCGACGTCCAGGACGCCCTCATCACCATCCTCAGCGAGAAGACCCTCCCCATCCCCGAGCTGGACGACGAGGTGCAGGCCCGCAAGGGCTTCACCGTCATCGCCACCGCCAACGACCGCGACCGCGGCGTCAACGACCTCTCGGCCGCCCTCAAGCGGCGCTTCAACGTGGTGGTCCTGCCTCTGCCCGACGACGCCGAGGCCGAGGTGGAGATCGTCCGCCTCCGCGTCGGCCAGCTGGGCCGGGCCCTCGAGCTGCCGGCCGAGCTCGACGCCCTCGACGAGATCCGCCGGGTGGTCACCGTGTTCCGGGAGCTGCGCAGCGGGGTGACGGCCGACGGGCGCACCAAGGTGAAGTCGCCGTCGGCCACCCTGAGTACGGCCGAGGCGATCTCGGTCATCACCAGCGGCATAGCCCTGGCCGCCCACTTCGGCGATGGAGTGGTGCGGGCCCCCGACGTGGCCGCCGGACTCCAGGGTGCGGTTATCAAGGACCCGGTTCAGGACCGCATCGTGTGGCAGGAGTACCTGGAGACGGTCGTACGGGAGCGCAAGCCGTGGGGCGACCTCTACCGGGCGTGCCGCGACCTGGCGTGACCGCCAGCGGCGTCCGCGTCCTCGGCATCCGTCACCACGGGCCGGGTTCGGCCCGGGCCGTAGCGGCCGCGCTCGACGAGCTCAAACCCGAGCTCGTCCTGGTCGAGGGGCCACCCGAGCTGGACGGCGTGGTCGGGCTCGCCGGCTCGCCGGCCATGCGCCCGCCGGTGGCGGCCCTCGTCTATGCCGTCGACGCGCCCCGCCGGGCCGGCTTCTATCCCATGGCCGCCTTCTCGCCCGAGTGGATCGCCCTGCGGTGGGCGGTCGGACGGGGGCGGCCCGTCCGGTTCCTCGACCTCCCCGCCGCCGCCTCGCTCGCCCGCCACGAGGAGCGGGAGGACGAAGACCGGCCCGAAAACCCCCGCGTGCGCGACGACCCACTGGGCGCACTGGCCACCGCCGCCGGCTACGACGACACCGAGCGGTGGTGGGAGGACGCCATCGAGCACCGCTACCACGGCCTCGACGTGTTCGCCGCCGTCCTCGACGCCATGGCCGCCCTGCGGGAGGCCGACCACGCCGACAAGGGCCACGCCGACGAGCACAACGAGCGGCGGGAAGCGGCCATGCGGCGCGTGCTGCGGGCCGCCATGAAGGAGGGCCACGACCGCATCGCTGTGGTGTGCGGCGCCTGGCACGCGCCCGCCCTCATGCCCGAGACGTTCCCGACCCAGACCGCCGACGCGTTCCGGCTCAAGGGCCTTCCCACCGTCAAGGTGGCGGCCACGTGGGTGCCGTGGACGTCGAGCCGGCTCGCCCGCGCCTCCGGCTACGGGGCGGGTGTCACCGCTCCGGGCTGGTACTCCCACCTGTTCACCGCCCCCGACGAGGTCGTTCTGCGATGGCTGGTGCGGGTGGCGGGCCTGCTGCGGGAGGAGCGGCTCGACGTGTCCTCCGCGTCGGTGATCGAGGCGGTCCGGCTGTCGGAGACCTTGGCGACCATGCGGGGGAGGCCGCTGGCCGGTCTGGACGAGTTGATGGAGTCGACCCAGGCCGTCCTGTGTGGCGGATCCTCGGTTCCTGTGCAGCTCGTGGCCCGCCGCCTGCTGGTGGGCGACGACCTGGGGCGGGTCCCGCCCGAGACGCCCATGGTGCCGCTCGCACGCGACCTGGCCGCCGCCCAGAAGCGGTTGCGGCTCAAGCCGTCGGCTTCCGCCCACGAGCTGCTGCTCGACCTCCGGACGGACTCGCACCTCGAGCGCAGCAAGCTGTTCCACCGGCTCCTACTCCTCGACGTGCCCTGGGCCCAGCCCACCGCTACCGGCGCCACCCGGGGAACGTTCAAGGAGGCGTGGGTGCTGGAGTGGCACCCCGAGCTGGAAGTGGCGCTCATCGAGGCCAGCGGCTCGGGCACGACCATCGAGGCGGCCGCCACCGCGGTCGTCACCAAGCGGGCGGCCGAGGGGGCCGGCCACGGCGTTCAGGCCACGCAGGCCGGCCACGGCGTTCAGGCCACGCAGGCCGACATTGCCGAGCTGAGCCGGCTGGTGGAGGCCGTCCTGCTGGCCGACCTGCCCGACGCCCTCGCCGCCGTACTCGCCGTGCTGGCCGAGCGGGCCGCCCTCCAGCAGGACACGGCCGTGCTCATGGCCGCCGTCGAGCCCCTCGCCCGGGTGCGCCGCTACGGCAGCGTGCGCCGCTTCGACACCGACCTCGTCCATCAGGTGCTGGACGGGATCGTCACCCGCGTGACGGTGGGCCTGCCCAGCGCCTGCGTCGCCCTCGACGACGAGGCCGCCGCCGAGGTCCGTCGGCGCATCGACAGCGTGCAGCGGGGCATCGGCCTCCTCGACGATCCCGAGCTCCGGGCTCGCTGGCTCAAGGCCCTCGCCCAGGTGGCGGCCCGCGACGCGGTGCACGGGGCTGTCGCCGGCCGGGCGGTGCGGCTCCTGCTCGACGCCGCCCAGATGGCCATCGACGACGTGAGCCGCCGGCTGTCACTCGTCCTCTCACCGGCCGAGGACGCCAGCCGCGGCGCGGCCTGGCTGGAGGGCTTTCTCTCGGGCGACGCCGTGCTGCTCCTGCACGAGCCCGAGTTGCTGGGCGTGATCGACGGATGGGTCACGGCGGTGGCCGGAACGACGTTCGACGACCTGCTGCCGCTGCTGCGCCGCACGTTCGCGCCCTTCCCCGCGGCCGAGCGGCGGGCCATCGGCGAGCGCATCCGCCGCCTGGCCGCGGGCCAGAGCTTAGGGCGGGACGGCTCGGCCTTCGACGATGACGAGCCGCTCGACCGCGAGCGGGCGGCCCGGGTGCTGCCCCGCCTGCTCGAGCTGCTGGGAGGACGGCCGTGACGGCCGATCCGGAACGGCTGCGACGGTGGCGACTGGTGCTCGGCCGTGGCGAGGACGAAGAGGGCGCGGGAGCGGGCTCGAACGCCGGGACGGCCCTCGAAGGCCTGGACGCCTCCCGCGACGCCACCCTGGAAGCCCTCTACGGCGAGCAGGCCGACCGCAAGGGCGGCCTGGGGAAGTCCTCGCCCCGTGTGGCCCGCTGGCTGGGCGACATCCGGACGTACTTCCCGACCAGCGTCGTCCAGGTGATGCAGCGCGACGCCATGGAACGCCTCGGCCTGCGCGAGCTGCTCCTCGAACCCGAGCTGCTGGACGCGGTGCAGCCTGACGTCCACCTGGTGGGCACGCTGCTGGCCCTCAATCGGGCCATACCCGAACGGTCCCGCGAGCCGGCCCGGGCCCTGATCCGCCGGGTCGTGGACGACCTGGAGCGACGCCTGGCCCAGCCCACTCGCCAGGCGGTGAGCGGCGCCCTGCACCGGGCCGCCCGCACTCGCAAGCCCCGGTCCGCCGACATCGACTGGAACCGCACCATCCTCGCCAATCTCCGCCACTACCAGCCCGAGCAGAGGACGGTGATCCCCGAGCGGCTGGTGGGCTTCGGCCGGCGCCTGCCCGAGGTCAGCCGCGAGATCGTGCTGTGCATCGACCAGAGCGGGTCGATGGCCTCCTCGGTCGTCTACGCCAGCGTGTTCGGGGCGGTGCTGGCGTCGATCCGCTCCTTGCGCACCCGGGTCGTGGCTTTCGACACGTCGGTCGTCGACCTGAGCGAGCACCTCCACGACCCCGTCGAGCTGCTGTTCGGCGTGCAGCTCGGGGGCGGGACCGACATCGACGGCGCCCTGGCCTACTGCGAGACGATCGTCGGTCGCCCCCGCGAGACCGTCCTCGTGCTGATCAGCGACCTCTACGAGGGCGGCGACTGGGAGTCGACTATGGCCCGGACGCGAGCGCTGGTCGAAGGCGGTGTGCAGATGGTGGCCCTGCTCGCCCTGAGCGACGAGGGGGCGCCGTCGTACTCCCACGACAACGCCGCCGACCTGAGCGCCATCGGCGTCCCCGCCTTCGCCTGCACGCCCGACCTGTTCCCGGAACTGATGGCCGCCGCCATCCAGGGCCGCGACCTGGCCGAGTGGGTGTCGGTGGCTACCGAGTCGAGAGGGCCGTCCACGGCTGGTTGATGGCCGACGGGTGGGCCACCGCCAACTCGACGCCGTCGCGCAGGGCGTAGGCCCGGGACGCCACCGCCAGCGGGACGACTCGGTACTCCTCGTGACCCGCCCCCCGGGTGATCTCGGCCGCCCGGCGCTGCACGTCCTCGCGACCGGCGGCCGCGGCGACGGCCTGCACCTGGTCCTCGCCGGCCCGACCGGTGACGAGAAAGGCCGGGTTGGCGTCGTTCTGGTTGGGGGCGGTGAGATCGAGGTCGTAGAGCCGGTCGCGGTACTCCTCGTAGGTCACCGTGTCCGACGCCTTCTTCACCGCCACTTCGATGCCCACCGCCGCCAGCTGCGACTGGACGAACCGCAGCCCCGGCTCGGAAACGTTCGGGCCGCCGATGGCGGTGAGGGTGAGGCGGCGGCCGCCGCGGGTGCGAACCCCGTCGCCGCCCGGCCGCCAGCCCGCCCCATCGAGAACGTCGCGGGCGCGGGCCACGTCGAGCACGGGCGGGGCCACCAGCGACGCCGACGCCCCCAGGACGGCGGGTGGAGCGAGCCATCGTCCCGGCTCCCCGTTCCCGGCGAGCACATCGGCCACGTAGCGGGTGCGGTCGAGGGAGAGGGCGACCGCCTGGCGCACGGCCAGCTCCGCGGTGAGGTCCGAAGGCGGCGACCCTGTCATGTTGAACGAGAGCTGGTGGAGCAGCCCGGGCGCCGCCTTCACCACCCGGACCGACGCCGGCACGGCGGCGAAGGGCGCCACCGAGGCCACGTCCACGTCGCCCGCCTCGATCGCCTCCACCCGCTCGGCCGGGTCGGGCATGAAGACGAAGGTCAACGGTGAGACCTGTGCCTTCTCACCCCAGTAGCCGTCGAACCGCTGGACCACGACCCGCTGGCGGGGCACGTACTCGACGACTCTGTACGGGCCCGTGCCCACCGGCGGCTGGTCGTCGTTGTGGCCGTTGCCGGGCACGATCGGCCCCTCGGGATGGACGAGCTGCTCGGGCAGCCGGAGGTTGGGCGCCATCATCACGAAGTCGACGGTCAGGTCGTCGACCTTGTGCACCGCCGACAGGTTGCGGGTCACGGCCGTGGGCAGGAACTGGCGCGACCACGACCACACCACGTCGTCGGCGCCGAAAGGCCGGCCGTCGTGGAAGCGCACTCCGGGCCGCAGCCAGAACCGCCACGTGGTGGGATCGACCAGCTCCCATCGCTCGGCCAGGCCAGGACGCACGGTGTAGTCGGCGCCGAGCGCCAGCAACGGCTCGTAGACGTTGACGTTGACTTCCCCGGCGGCGAACGCCTTGGAGCTCGGCCCCCGTCCCGTCAGCGGCCAGATGTCCTCGCCCACGGCCACGCGCAGGCTGCCTCCCTCCGCCGGCGCCCCCTCGTCTCCGCTCCCGCTCCCGCCGCCACCGCACGCCTGGGCGACCAGGGCGGCGGCCAGGAGCACCACCGCGAACCGGCCACGCCACGCCACGGGTGCGAACCTACCGGTCGGGGCGGCGAGAATGACGGTCGTGCGCTTCCGGCTCGAGCAGCGGTTCTCGGCGCCGCTCCTCGCCGTGGAGGAGGCGTTCGTCGAACCCGAGCTGCTCGCGCACCTCGGCCAGCTGCCCGACCTCGGCCGGCCGCAGCTGCTCGAGCAGACGTCGGACGGCGGCACCGTGCGCCAACGGGTGCGGTACAAGTTCCAAGGGCAGCTCTCGTCCGCCGTGACCAGCGTGATCGATCCTGAGCGGCTCACTTGGGTCGAGGACTCGACGCTCGACCGGGCCACCCACGTCACCGAATTCGTGATCCTGCCCGACCACTACTCCGACCGCCTGCGCTGCTTGGGCCGGGTCACGCTCGACGAGGACTCGGGCGCAACCACGAGGATCACCGAAGGCGACCTCCGGGTCCGGGCCGTGTTCGTCGCCGGCCGGGTGGAACGGGCCATCATCGCCGGCCTGCACGACCACGCCGGCGCCCAGGCCGCCGCCGTGCAGGCCTGGTTGGGTTAGCCGGCGACCTCGAGGCCGACGCAGTCCTCGTCGTCGCGTTCGCAGGTGCGGACGAGCCCGTCGAGGCGGTCCCGCAGGCTGCCCAGAGCCACGATGCGCTCCTCGACCTCACCGAGCTTCACCCGGGCCGCGGCCAGGATTCCCGACGCCGACCGACACTCGGCCGAGACCAGCAGGTCCTTGATCTCCGCCAGGGTGAAGCCCAGTTCCTTGGCCCGACGCACGAACTTCAGCCGTTCCACGTCAGCCTCGGAGTACCGGCGATAGCCGTCACCCCGCTCCGGCTGCTCGAGCAGCTCCCGCCGCTCGTAGTAGCGCACGGTCTCCACCGACACGCCCGCCGCCCGGGCCAGCGTCCCGATGGTCATGCCTTCGTCCATCACCGGCGATTATGCCGCCCGTACTGCGGTACGGGGTCAAGAGGTGGAAATGGTCCTTGACTCCGTACCTACCTACGGGCCGTACGGTCGCCCCATGACCCCTCTGGAGCTCACCGATGACACCTTCGACGAGGTGGTGGCGGGCGTCGCCATGCCCGTCCTCGTCGACTTCACCGCCTCGTGGTGCCCGCCCTGCCGGCTCATGGACCCGATCCTGCGGGCCTTGGCCGCCGAGCACGGCGGCCGCCTGTTGGTGGCCAGCGTGGACGTGGACCGAAATCCCGCCCTAGTCCGGCGCTTCGCCGTGATGTCGATGCCTACGTTCGCTCTCTTCGTGGACGGTGTCGAGCAGCGCCGCCTCGTCGGCGCCCGGGGCAAGGGCCAGCTGGAGAAGGAGATCGCCGAGGTCCTGGCGCTGACCGGAATGGAAGCATTCCCGTCATGCCCATCACCGGCGCTCAGGAGTCGGACCCGGTAGGACCACCCTTGCGCCCCTCCCGGCGCAGCCACCGTCCCACCAGGACCATGAGCCCCAGCAGGACGGCCATGCCGACGCCGGTGAGCCACGGTCCCGCTTCCTCGTAGGCCTCGCCCAGCACATATCCCGCCACCACCACCTCGGCGATCGACAGTGACGCGCCGAGCGCGTCCGCCGGGACGAACCTGGCGGGCGCCATGCCCGACGCCCCCGCCGCCGCCGCCAAGACCGTCGAGGGGAAGGCGGCCAGCCTTCCCGCCACGATGACCCACCGGCCCTTGCGATCGAGCACGCGGCACATGGTCTTGACCCGATCGGGCTTGAGGATGCGACCGGCCCACCCCGGCAACCCCTCCTCGGACTGGATCTCGTCCCGGAACGCCCGCCCCAGCCAGAAGAACAGCCACACGCCGAGCACGCCGATGGGGATGGTGGCGAGCAGCATCTCCAGCAGGCCCACCTTCCCGTCCCGCAGGAAGAACCCTCCGGCGAGCAGCACCTCCTTGGTCGGCCGCAGAAGCACGAGGATGACGAAGTGATCGCGGAACAGGGCGGGGGCCAGAGGGATCGCCACGAGGCTCAGGCCGCCGCGCAGAGCGGCCAGGACCAGGGGCAGCGTCCGGCCGCCGAGCGTTTTCGACTCGCTCAAGGGGCGGGTACATGGCTGGGCATGCCGGGTGGTCTACCCCAGTCGATCCGCCGCCGACTCGATCCCGAAGAGCGGTACGGCCTCCGGCTGAGCCTGTTCGCGGTGGCCATGGTGCTGCTGGCGGTGCCGTTCGCCACCCTGTTGTTCCAGGTGGTGGCCGAGGGACCGGCCGCCCGCCTCGACGGCTCTCTGGCCGACCGCATGAACGATGCCCTCCACGACCGGCCTGCCCTACTGCGGACGTTCGAGCTGATCAGCCACCTGGGCCGGCCCGTGACCCTCGGAGTGATCGTGTCGATCGCCAGCATCTTCGTGTGGCGCCGCGGTCAGCGCCGCCTGGCCGTCTTTCTCGTGGTCACCGTCGTCGTCGGCGGGCTCGTCGACTCGGCGGTCAAGATCCTCGTCGACCGCCCCCGGCCCGCCGTCGACCACCCCGTCATCACCGCCTTCGGCAAGAGCTTCCCTTCGGGCCACGCCATGTCGGCCACGGTGACCTACGGAGCGCTGCTCCTGGCCTTTCTGCCCGTCCTGCCCGGCCGGCGGCGGACGGTGGCGGTGGTCGCCACCGTCGCCCTGATCCTCGCCATCGGCTCGTCCCGGTTGGTTCTCGGAGTCCACTTCCTGACCGACGTCATCGGCGGCTACGTGCTGGGGTTGGCCTGGCTGCTGGGCGCCGTCGCCGCCTTCGAGATCTGGCGGGTGGAACTGGGCCGCCGCCCCTCGGAGCCGCTGGCCGAAGGGGTCGAGCCAGAAGCCGGTCCGGCCCTGCGCGGGGGCCATACTTGAGCGCCGATGCTCGGGTTCGCGATCGCCGTGCTGTTGGTGGTCGCGACCGCCTGTGGTGGGAGCGGCGACGGTAGGGCCTCGCCGGCGACGGTGCCCGGTGCCATCGAGCCCGGCCAGCCCGCGCGGGTCAGTCTGCTGCCGACGTCTACGTCCACACCAGTTCGAACCGCGCCCAACCGCTTCGAGTTCGTCGACTACGTCGTGGTGGGCGGGCTCGCGCCCGTCGACGACTGGCTGAAGGTCTATCCGGACGGCCGGGCCCTCTACCAGGGAGACGGCCGCACGGTGAACTACACGATCCCCGCCGCCACCATCGCCGCCCTGCGGTCGGCCCTCGAACGGGCCGACCTGCCCTCGCTGCCGCCGGTCGACACCACCGTCGCGGGCTCGGCCGACCTTCGCGCTCGCCGGGTGATCTTCGGAGGACGGTCGGTGCGGTTCCACGACGGGACCATGCCGCCCGCCCTGGGACCGGCGATCGAGATCCTCGACCGGGAGCTGGCCCGGGGCAAGTCCATGCGTTGACCCTCGACGACCGTCCTCCTCTACCGTGCCGCTCATGGACTCCGACCGCTGGCGCGTCCGCCCTGGCACGCGCCTCGACCTGAGCACGATCGCCACCGACACCACGGAAGGGGCGCCCGGTGACAAGAAGGCCACCCAGGCCGTGTTCCCCGAGATGCTCGACGTGCTACGGGAGACTCAGGAGCGGTTGTGGGCGGAGCGGCGCCAGTCGCTGCTGATCGTTCTGCAAGCCATCGACGCGGGCGGCAAGGACGGCACGATCGAGCACCTCTTCAAGGGCATGAACCCCGTCGGGGCGAGGGTGGCGTCGTTCCGGGCCCCCAATGAGGACGAGCTGGCCCACGACTTCCTGTGGCGGGTCCACAAGCAGACCCCCGCGCACGGCGAGATCGTCGTGTTCAACCGCTCCCACTACGAAGACGTGCTCGTGGTACGGGTCCACGACATCGTGCCCGAGGCCGTCTGGCGCCCCCGGTTCGCCCACATCCGGGCCTTCGAGGACAACTTGGGCGCCGCCCGCACCCGCATCGTGAAGCTCTTCCTGCACATCTCCAAGGAGGAGCAGGCGGCCCGCTTCCAGGCCCGCATCGACGAGCCCGACAAGCGCTGGAAGTTCCGCCGAGACGACCTCAAGGAGCGGCGGCGCTGGGACGACTACCAGCACGCCTTTGCCGAGGCCATCTCGGAGACGTCGAGCGACGGCGCGCCCTGGCACGTGATTCCTGCCGACCGCAAGTGGTACCGCAACTGGGCCGTTACCCGAATCGTGCAGGAGACCCTCGACGACATGGCCCCGCAGTACCCACCCGTCGAGGACCTCGACGGGGTCGTGATCGAGTAGCCCGCCCTCAGCTCCGTCGGCGGCGGGTGGTTGTGGTGTTGCCCTCGTCGGGCGCAGTCAGGGCGGGGGCTGTCGTGGTCGTGGTGTCGGACGGCTCGGGGTCGGGCGATGACGTAGTGGTGGTCTGGGGAACGTCGGGAGGCGGCGGCTCGACCGGCTCGGTGGGCACGATCGGGGCGTCGGGCGGAGGCGGGATCTCGGAGGCGGCGGGGCCGTCGCCGACCACGTACACGGCCATGCCCGAGGGCGTCTGGTCGTAGAAGCTCTCGTGGGCGTACATGGGGATCCGCACGCAGCCGTGCGATGCCGGATAGGCGGGGATGGAGGGCGAGCCGTGGAAGGCGATGCCGCCGTAGAAGTAGCTCGGGCTCCACAGCTGCCCGAGGGGACTTACCTCGAGGCCCATGGCCTTGCGGCCGATGCGGAAGGAGCCGGTCGGCGTCAGGGCGTCGCCGCACATGCCGTTCTCGCAGTAGGACACGCCGTTGCCGGTCGACACGGGCAGGATCCGGGCCAGCGATCCCCCTTGCCAAAGGAACAGGACCTGGCGGTCGAGGTCGACCTCCACCCGGTTGGCCGCGCCGCCCGGCACCAGCGGCCCGGGCCTGGAGGCGGAGGCGAGCGCGGCCCGCAAGGCCTCGCTGTCCTCGCCGGTACGGGTCAGCCCCTCGACCTTCTGGAACGCCTGCACCGTGTAGTGGGTGCGCGCCCCCCAGAGCCCGTCGATGGGGCCGATGTCGTAGCCGAGCTCGGCCAGGCGCTGCTGCAGCTCCCTCACCGACCCGCTGGGCTGCACGCGCGGCGCTTCGGTGGTGGTGGTGGTCTCGGGCGGCGCTTCGGTGGTGGTCGTCGTGGCTGTGCTCGGCGGCGCAGCCGTGCTCGAAGCGCGGGCGACCGTGGTCGACGTGGCTGCGGGCGCGGCCGTCAGCTGGCGCATGGCCGAACCGTCGCGCGTCGCCAATGCAATCGCCCCCCCGCCCAGGAGCACGATCAGCGGCCCAGCCAGCGCCAGGACTCTGCCGAGGCGACCTCGGAGCCGAGCCGTGGCGTTCTGACCACGCAGACTGTCATGGCGCTCGCCACGCAAGCCGCCGTTCATGCTTCCTTGGACGACCGGGGCAGCGGAAACGTTCCGTCCCTGGACATTCGAGGGGCGAGGCTAGCGCCTCTGATGCTCAACGCCAACAGGAAGATACGTTGGCAACAGGTCCAACAGGCGGATGGTCGGCCGGGGGCGGCGCTACGTTCCTGGGATGCCGAACTCCGACTTCGCGGCCCGCATCGCCCAGGCGTACGCAGCTGAGGGCAAAGTCGTCGATCTGGGGCGGGGGATGAAGGACGGGGCCACGTTCCCCGAGGCGGTCGTGCAGCTGCCCGCCTCGATGTGCAACCGCCATGGCCTCATCGCCGGGGCGACGGGCACGGGCAAGACCAAGACTCTGCAGCTCATGGCCGAGCAACTGTCCGCCCTGGGCGTCCCCGTCTTCGTGGCCGACATCAAGGGAGACCTCACCGGCCTGTCCCGACCGGGCGAGCCGGGCGACCGCATCCAGCAACGCGTCGACGAGACGGGTATCGAGTGGGCCCCGGCCGGCTTCCCTGTCACGTTTCTCTCTCTCGGTGGCCAGGGGCCGGGTGTGCCGGTGCGGGCCACCGTGTCGTCGTTCGGCCCTCAATTGCTGGGCAAGGTCATCGACGCCAACGAGACCCAGTCCTCATCCCTCACCCTCGTGTTCCGCTACGCCGACGACAACGGGCTCGCCCTTCTCGACCTCGACGACCTGCGCGAAGTTCTGAAGTTCCTCACCAGCGACGAGGGCAAGGCCGAGCTGGAGGACATCGGCGGGCTGTCGCAGGCGACCGCGGGCGTGCTGCTGCGCAAGATCGTCGAGCTGGAAGAGAACGGCGCCGAGGCCTTCTTTGGTGAGCCCGAGATCAAGGTGTCCGACCTCATCCGCAAGACGCCCGAGGGTGCCGGGATCATTTCGTGCCTCGAGCTGGTCGACGTTCAGGACAAGCCCAAGCTCTTCTCGACGTTCCTCATGTGGCTCCTCGCCGAGCTGTTCCACGAGCTGCCCGAGGTCGGCGACCTCGACCTACCCAAGCTCGTGTTCTTCTTCGACGAGGCCCACCTCCTATTCGACGACGCGTCCGAGGCGTTCCTCGATTCGGTCGCCCAGACGGTGCGCCTGATCCGCTCGAAGGGCGTGGGCGTGTTCTTCGTGACCCAGCTGCCCGACGACGTGCCCAACGAGGTGCTGGCTCAGCTCGGCAACCGGGTGCAGCACGCGCTGCGGGCGTTCACACCTCGTGACGCCAAGGCGCTGAAGGCGGCGGTGACGACCTATCCCAACACCGACGACTACGACCTCGGAGAGGACCTCACTCAGCTGGGCACGGGCGAGGCGATGATCACGATCCTTTCCGAAAGGGGCGCTCCCACACCCGTCGCGTGGACCAAGCTGCGCCCGCCCCGCTCGCTGATGGCGGCCATCGACCGCGAGGCGGTCGACCGCGGCGCGCGGGACAGCGCGCTGTGGTCCACCTACGCCGAAGAAGTCGACCGCGAGTCGGCACGGGAGAAGCTGGCGACCCGCCTCGCCGAGTCCGCTGCCGCCGCCCAGCAGGTTCCGAAGGATGCACCTCCGCCCCCGCCACCCAAGCAGCCCAAGGGAAAAGGCAAGAAGGACGACAACCCGGTCGTCGGGTACTTGAAGTCGCGTGAGGGCCGATCGATGATCAATACCGTCGCACGGGGCGTGTTCGGCCTTTTGCGCAAGCGCCGCTAAGGGGCCCACGCAGGGTTCCTGGGTATGCTCCTTGCGCCTCGGGCGGCTCGAGGATGCGGCGCAAAACACGAGGAGGACGCATGCCGGGCAAGTTCGTGGTCAAGAAGGGCTCGACGGGCAAGTTCCGTTTCAGCCTGCTCTCGACCAACGGTCAGATCGTGGCCACCAGCGAGGCGTACAACAGCAAGGCGTCGGCGATGAACGGCATCAAGGCGGTGCGCAACCTGGCTGCCGACGCCGAGGTCGAGGACCAGACGACCAAGGCATGGGCCGCTGGCGAGGAGACCCGCAAGGCTGCCGCCGCCGCCAAGAAGGCCCGCAAGTCGGCCGCCAAGAAAGCCGCCGCCAAGAAGGCGAGCGCTTCCAGCTCCTAACTCGCCGATCGCGGCGGGCCCGGGGCGGGCCCGCGAAGCGGCCCGCCAACAAGCACGGATAAGTGGGGCTCGAGTAGGAAGGAAGCCGGACGCGGGCGGAGCGCCGTAGCTGCCATGTAGGGGGCTCTTTCCCGGGCCCCACCTCTCCGTGTGAGCAGTGTGTCGTCACGCTCCGTGGTCGGCTTGAGGCTGTTTCGCGTGAACTTTTCGTGCAGACGCGCAACTGCTGCCGGAGGCGCCTTGGCCTCTCGGCAGCAGTTGGCGGAACGCCGGCAAGGCGGTCCCGAGCTACGCCGCCTTGGGCGTTGCGGCCGGCAGGCCACGGCGCGACCGCTTGGGCTGCAGCGGCGTGACCCTGGCGGCGAGCACCGCTCGACGCTCGGCGTTCCTGAGCTCACGGACGTAGATCGACTCACCGTTGGGGTAGGCGGTGAACCAGTGGGCGACGGTGGGCGTACCCATGGTGGCGCCGGCGATCGAGAGCGACGGGCCCCGGTTCCCGGGAACCACACCGGCGATGGTGATGACGGGGTTGTCGATGACGGGCTGCTCGTTGTACATGGCCACACTTCCTTTGTCTTTCGCTCGGTTGAATGAGCCAATTCAGACAGATCTTGAAGTGCGCACGTAGGGCCGAAGGTCCCGGGCGGGGGCGGCAAAGGTCCTACAGTTCGTCCGTGGACGTGCTGGTCGGAATCCTGGCTGCCGAGGGCGACAGCGGCTTCTTCCTGGGCGAAGACCTGCTGCCCTACCTGGTGCTGGCTATCGGCGGCGCGCTGGCGGTGGGCAACGGCCTGGCCCTCGTTCGCCCTCCTCGTGAGGCCAAGCCCGGTGAGCTGACGCGCGCGCCGGTGGGGCGCAGCGTGACCATGCTCGTCATCGGGCTGATCGCCGCCCTCTGGGCGATCGCCAGCCTCACGACGGGCTGACGGGGCACCGCCGCGCCCGGTTCAGTCGGCGCGCAGCTCCTGGAGGCGCTGCTCGATGCGGTCGCGCTCACGCAGCAGGGCGTTGCGCTCCTCGTCGGGTGATTCGACGAAGTCGATGATCGTCTCCACCGCCTGGCGCACGGGCGAAGCCTCGTCCGGGAGGAGAGGACCGCCTCGCCGGTCGGCCTTGGGGACGTCCGCGTCCCACGGGATGATGGCGGCGAGGGGCACACCGAACTCGGCGGCGACCTTGCCGTAGAACTCGGCGTCCTGGGGCAGCTTGGCCTTGTTGCCCACGCCCGCGATCCGGGGGATGCCCAGCTCCTGGGCGAGTTCGATGGTGCGAGCCGCAGTGAGGATCGACTTCCTGGTGGGCTCCATGATCATGAGCATGACGTCGGCGTAGGCGAGCGTGCCGCCCGAGCGGCTGAGGTGCTCGAGGCCGGCCTCCATGTCCACGAGGGTCACGTCGGCCATCTCCTCGATCGCCGAACCCAGGATGCTGCGGACCGCAGCGTGGCTGGTACACGTGCAGCCGGCGCCGGCCTGGTCGACCCGCATGGCGTGCATGAGAGTCACGCCCGAGGGGGTGGGGAGGCCGAACACGTCGACGAGCCGCTCCGGCGTCCACTGCGCCATGCCGCCGACGGCCAGCTCTCGGGGCACGATCGGAGCACTGTTGGCGGTGTCCTCGTCCAGCCCCAGACTCATGGCCAGATTCGGGTTCGAGTCGGTGTCGATGGCCAGCACGCGCTTGCCCCGCGCCCGGAACCCCAGGCAGAGGAGCGAGGAGAGGGTGGTCTTGCCGACGCCCCCCTTGCCGACGACTCCGACCTTCATCGTGCGCCGACCGGCTCGAGGCGGCGGAGACGCTCGTCGAGGCGAGCCCGACGGTCCTCGAGCTCTCGGACCAGGTCGTCGGTCGTCTTCGGATCGGGCTTGCAGCAGCCGCAGCCGCTGTCCATCGCCTCGGTGTCGCCCATGGGCCCTCCTGTGCGGGAACTCGCGTCCATTCTTGCTCAGTCCGCGATCACACGTGACCAGGAACTCTCGGCCCCGCCGTAGATCGACCTGACGTTGGCGCCCGGTTCGACGACCACGATCATCCTCCCGCCGCCTCTGGAGACAGAAGCGATCTCGGTTCCGCAGCAGAACGGCGTGAGGGGTCCGTAGGCGGCGACGACCGCACCGGCGGCATCGCCGACCTTGATACCCAGCGCCGTCGCCGGCCCGGGAGCGGTCACGTGCCAATGGGAAAGCTGCGGCCCCGTCACCCCCGGGGAGCGGAAGACGAGCGTGAGGCCGCGGTTCGCGGCCAGGTCCCAGCGGGCGTAGTCGTACCGCTCGCCGCCCAGGTCGGTCTCCTGGCCGGTGGCGGAGGGCTGACCCAGGACGGCATAGGCAGTGGACCGGTTGGTTCCGAGCTCGAGGCCGGCGACGGTGTCGGGCTCGATCACGGCCGTTGCGGCCGTGATCCTGGCGGTCGTCGTGGTCGGCCGAGCGGTCGTCACAGTCGTCGCCGCGGCGGTCGAGGGCGGTGCGGCGGCGGTGCTGGTGGTCGCCGATGCCGCCGCCGTGGTGGTCGGGCCCGCCTCCTCGTCGCCCCCGTCCGAGCAGGCGGACGCGGCCAGGGCGATAAGAAAAGCGCAGATCCAGCGCCGGCGCACCGCACAAGCGTCCCACGCCGGCGGGCGGCGTGCGAGGCTGGCGGGCGTCGACACCGGGCCGTCAGGACCACGGCGTCTGCGGGCGTTCCCAGGGCTCCCCGTCGACGGTGAGATCGACACGCTCGTTGAAGAAGCAGACCAGGCCCCTGATGCGGGGACACTCCACGACGGGATCTCGGTACGTCCACGCCACGTCGAGGTGGCGCCGGTCCCCGATCTGCGCCGACCAGTAGGTGGCCTTGCCCTTGTACGGGCAGCGAGTGACGGTGGCCGAAGGTACGAGCACGTCCTGGCGGACATCCTCCATGGGGAGGTACCAGCGGGTAGGAAGGCTGGTCTCGAACAGGGCGTGAGGCCGGCGAGACTCGGCTACCAGCACCCCGTCGATCTCGACCTTGATGTGGCGCTCGCTGGGGAGGACGTCGACCCGCTTGCCCGGGTCACGCGCGTGGACGTTCACTTCGAGCGCCTCTTCCAACCACGTCAACCCCGTGTCCCAGGCGAACGTCCAGTGGCCGGCCACGGCCTGGAGCGGCGAGGGCGGGTCCGTGAACAACGTGGCGCCGCCAGCGACGACGAAGTCGCCGGCGACCACGTCGTAGGGAACCTCACCGTCCGAGTCTTCGCCTGCACGGGAAAGGAGGTCCGTGCGAACGTCGGCGGCCGGGAAGCAGTAAGTCGGCAGCTTCCCGGGGCCGTACCGCGACAGCAGGAGCGCCCGGCGGCTGTTGGCGATCTCCACCTCTCCGGCGCGCACCCGCACCCACCGGGGCGAGGGCTCGACCCGTGGCCGGGGGAGCTTGAAGAACGCCACCGAATCAACCTAGGCCGTCGTTACCGGTTCGACAGGGTGGACGGGTCGCAGCCCCGCTGCCGGAGGTCCTCGTCGACCATCTCGGGGTCGACCGACGACGGCAGGTCCTCGGCGATGTCGATCAACTCGGAGCACGGGTAGTCCTTGGTGAGCGCCTTGCGCCAGCCCTTCTCGTCCTGAACGCCGGTGCAGCCGGCGAGGGCGAGGGTGACGGTCACGGCGGCGGCGGCAAGGTAGCGGGAGGCCCGGGGGATGGTTTGCATCGATGCTCCTTTCAGGAGATGTCGGTGGACTTCATGACGACGACGGCGGCGACGGCGAGGACGGCGGTGATCGCCACGAGAACGGCCAGACCCGCCCAGGCATCGCCCGCGGCAGCGGAGGAGTCGGCGGCGGCCAGCAGCCGCTCGGCCGCTCCGCTCGGCATCCACCGGTCGAGGCCCGGATCGCGGAGGACGACCGGCAGCGCGTTCTCCACCACGAACACCCACAGCAGCGCCCCGCCCACCACCGCCGTCTGGTTGGGCACGACGGCCGCCAGAGCGGCGCCGATGGCGGCGTAGAGGACGGTGACGAGGACCACGGCGCCGGCGGTCAGCAGGACGTCACCGGCAGCTCCGTCGAACGAGACGCCGTTGTTGGACAGGTAGGCGCCGCCCGCGACGACAGCCACGACCATGGCGAGGGCGGCCATTGCCACTGCGAACAGGGCCTGGAAGCCGAGCTTGGCTGTGACGAGGCGGGCTCGCCGAGGCGTCGCGAGGAGGGTGGGGACGATGGTGCTGTGCCGGAACTCGCCGGCCATTGCCAGGATCCCCAGCAGGAGGGCGGCGATGGCGAGTACGTCGGCGACGCCGCGAAGGAGCTGGAGGAGACTGGCGGCGTCGACGTCGGGCGGTTCGGGCGAGAACAGCGCGGGGAGGAGAGCAAGGGCCGGATAGGCAGCGGCCACGCCCGCGATCAGGACCGCCGAGCGGGTGGTGAGGGTCTTGCGGGCCTCGGCCCGCAGCAGGGCGGTCATCGGGCGCTCCCTTGGCGTGAGTGGGTCAGCTGCAGAAACACGTCCTCGAGAGTGCGGTCGAGGGGCCGCATCTCGTAGAGCGTGAGGTGGGCGTCGGCGACGGCCCGCCCCACCACGTCGGGGCTCGAGCCGGTCACCACCAGGGCGCCGTCGTCCTGGACGGTGACCCGTAGGCCGGCGGCGCCCAGCGCCAGCCGGGCCTTGTCGGCCTGGGGCGTGCGCAGGAGGACCGTGAACTCGGCGCCCGCCCGGCGGGCCACGTCGGCTAACGGGCCCTGGGAGACGAGCCGCCCATTGGCGAGGATGACCACGTCGTCGACGGTCTGGGCGACCTCGGAGAGCAGGTGGCTGGAGACGAGCACGGTGCGACCCTCGGCCGCCATCTGGCGGATCAGGCCGCGCAGCCACCGCACCCCGTCAGGGTCGAGGCCGTTGGTCGGCTCGTCGAGGACCAGGATCTCGGGATCGCCCAGCAGGGCGGCGGCGAGGCCCAACCGCTGGCGCATCCCGAGCGAAAACCCGCCCACCCGGCGGTCGCCGGCGCCGGCCAGACCGACCCGTTCGAGCGTCTCGTCCACCCGCGACGCGGGAATGCGGGCGGCGGTGGTGAGGATGCGGAGGTGGTCGCGCGCCCGACGCCCGGGGTGGAAGGAGGTCGCCTCCAACACGGCGCCGACCCGGGAGGCGGGATGGGCGAGGTCGGCGTAGGCCGTACCCGCGAACGTCGCCCGGCCGCTCGTCGGGTGCGCCAGGCCGAGGAGGATGCGCAGGGTGGTGGTCTTGCCCGCGCCGTTGGGCCCGAGGAAGCCGGTGACCCGCCCGGCGGGGACGGTGAAGCTGAGCCCGTCGACGGCGGTTACGGGTCCGAACCGCTTGGTGAGCTGCTCGACGACGATCGGTTCCATGGGCCCACGATGAACCGATCCGCTCCCGCCGTCGTCGTCCTGGCGGATCGTTCTCGTCTGCACCTCGTGCGGTAGGCGGGTACCGCAGCCGGTTCAGCTTCCCGGCGTGACCAGTCCCGTCTCGTAGGCGATGACGACCAGCTGGGCCCGGTCGCGGGCGTGCAGCTTCGACATGGTCCGGACCACGTGGGTCTTGGCCGTGGCCGGGCTCATGTAGAGACGGTCGGCGATGTCCTTGTTGGAAAGGCCCCGCCCCACGAGGGCCAGCACTTCCCGCTCCCGGTCCGTCAGCACGGCCAGGACCCGGTCGTCGAGGGGGACACCCTCGGGGCGCCGGCTGTACTGCTCGATGAGGCGGCGGGTTATCCGGGGGGCGAGGAGGGCGTCGCCGGCGGCGACCACCTTCACTCCCTCCAGCAGGGCCTCGGGGCCCACGTCCTTGAGCAGGAAGCCGCTGGCCCCGGCCCGCAGGGCGGAGAACACGTACTCGTCCAGGTCGAAGGTGGTGAGTATCAGCACCTTGACCTCCGCAGTGTCGGGGTCGGCGGTGATCCGGCGTGTCGCCTCGATGCCGTCGAGCACCGGCATGCGCACGTCCATCAGGAACACGTCGGGCCGGTGCTGGTGGGCCAACCGCACCGCCTCCTCGCCGTTGGTCGCCTGGGCCACCAGCTCGAGGTCGCGATCGCGCCCCACCATGGTGGCGCACCCCTCCAGACCCAGGGGCTGGTCGTCGGCCACCGCGACCCGGATGGTCATCGTGCTTCCGACACATAGGGCAGGCGGGCGCTCACCCGGAACGTGCCGTCCGGGCCCGGACCGGCCGAAAAGTCGCCGCCGTACAGCGATATCCGCTCCCGCATGCCGAGAAGCCCGTGTCCGCCCGGGCCCGCGCTGGTGGCGCCGGGGACGCGGTTCTCTACCTCGACGGTCAGGGCGTCGGGCTCGTAGGACAGCCGTACCCGGGCGGGGCAGCCGGGCGCGTGGCGGCGGACGTTGGTCAGCGCTTCCTGAACGAGCCGGTAGGCAGCCAGCTGGATGCCAGCAGGGACGTCCCGACGGGTCCCCGAAACGGCGACGTCGACGGGAGTGCCACCTTCGACTGCGTAGGCGACGAGCCGGTCGAGATCGTCGAGAGTGGGGACGGGCGCGAGGGCGGCGGCGTCGGTGTCGTCGGCCCGCAAGACACCGAGGAGCCGGCGCATCTCGTCGAGGGCTTGCCTGCTCGTCTCCTCGATGGATGCGAGCGTTCGCCGGGCGTGGTCGACGTCGTCGTCGATGACCATGCGCCCCGTGCCCGCCTGTATTGCGATCACGCTCA
>DASUXN010000373.1:0-2027 GCA_036377875.1 Acidimicrobiales bacterium | reverse complement strand
GGGGTGCTGGACGGCGTAGGTCTTGGGCACCACCTCGGCGAGCACGAAGATCACCACCGTCTCGGCCACGGTGGCGATGGCGACGCCCGCCGCCCCGAAGCTCCGCTCGGCCAGGATGCCGACCAGGGTGGCGGCCAGAAGGTGGCACAGCAGGACCAGCAGCAGGACCGGGTTGAGGAACCGCTCCGGGTGTTCGACCAGCTTGAGCAGGGCGACCGCGCCGCGCCGCTTCTCCTCCGACAGGGTTAGCGCCTTCACCCGGTTGATGCGGGTGAGGGCAGTCTCGGCCATCGCCAGGAACGCGGCGGTGGCGATCAGCACGGCGACGAGGGCCCACATCAGCCCTTCGTTGTTCACGTCCGCCCGACCGCCAGCCGCGGCGTTCGCGCCACGCAGCGTGCGAAACAGCTGGTACTTGGAGGCTTCATGCTCGGTGGAACTGAGCCAGCAACTCCTGCTCCCTCTGCTCCATGGCCTTGGCCTCCTCGTCCTCGGCATGATCCATACCCAGCAGATGGAGGATGCCGTGCACGACGAGCAGCGCCATCTCGTCGTCGTAGGTGCCGGCATGGTCGGGCGCGTTGCGCATGGCCACCGCCGGGCAGATCACCACGTCGCCCAACAAGGTGGGCAGGTCGGACGGCTCGAAGTCGTCGGCGGGCCCAGCGGGCCCGAGCGAGTCGGGCAGGCGGCCGCCTTCGTAGACGTCGTCGTCGATGGGGAAGGCGAGCACGTCAGTGGGGCCGTCCTTGTCGAGGAACCGCTTGTTGAGCTGGGCCATCGCCTCCTCGTCGACGAAGAGCATGGACAGCTCGGCGTCGCCCCGCACCCCCTGGGCGGCCAGCACCGCCTCGGCCAGCTGGACCCAGCGCAGGGTGTCGACCGGCTCGGCGTCCTGCTCGTCGGCGGCGAACACCATCACCCCGGATGTGGGCGCGGGGGTCACGCCGAGAGCCCGTCCTTGCGCTCGGTGGCCCGGTCGTAGGCGTCGACGATGTCCTGGACGATCTTGTGGCGCACCACGTCCCGGGACGTGAGGTGGACGAACTCCAGGCCGGCGATGCCGGTGAGCACCCGCTCGAGCCCGAGGAGGCCGCTGCGGCCGGCGGCCAGGTCGACCTGGGTGACGTCGCCCGTGACCACCGCCCGGGAGCCGAAGCCGATGCGGGTGAGGAACATCTTCATCTGCTCGGGCGTGGTGTTCTGCGCCTCGTCGAGGATGAGGAAGCTGTCGTTCAGCGTGCGGCCCCGCATGTACGCCAACGGGGCCACCTCGATGGTGTCGCCGTCGAGCAGCCGCTTCGACCCCTCCGGACCGACCATGTCGTACAGGGCGTCGTAGAGCGGGCGGAGGTAGGGGTCGACCTTGGCCAGCACGTCGCCGGGCAGGAAGCCGAGGCGCTCCCCCGCCTCGACGGCCGGGCGGGTGAGGATGATGCGGCTGACCTGGTGGGCCTGGAGGGCCTGCACGGCCATGGCCACGGCCAGGTAGGACTTGCCCGTCCCGGCGGGGCCGATGCCGAACGTGATCACGTTGCGCTCGATGGCGTCGGTGTAGCGCCGCTGGCCGCTGGTCTTGGGGCGGACGGAGCGGCCTCGGGCCGAGCGCAGCACCTCGGAGGCCAGCACCTCCGACGGCTTCTCGTCCGCCTTCACCATGTCGATGGTGCGACCCACGTCGGCGGCGTCGAGGCGGTGGCCCTGGCGGAGCATGCGGACGAGCTCGTCGAAGAGCTTGCCGACCCGCTCGGCGTCCCCCCCGCTGACGGTGATCTCGTTGCCGCGGACCAGGATGTCGGCGTCGCTGAAGGCGGCCTCGACGAGACGGAGGAGTTCGTCACGGGAGCCGAGCAACTCCACCATGAGGTGGTTGCCGGGCACGAGCACTTTGACCGAAGTGGAGGACACGCTGCGGATTCAGGTTAGCGAAGCGGCGTCAGCCGGGGGGCCATTGCATGGGACGGCCGCCCAGGACGTGCAGGTGGAGGTGCGGCACCGAGTTCAAGGCGTCGTCCCCCACGTTGAAC
>DASUXN010000372.1:0-4742 GCA_036377875.1 Acidimicrobiales bacterium | reverse complement strand
GATGGCGGTGACGGAAACCGCCAGCCATGGCCAGGCCCGGGTGCGGTACCAGCGCACGTACGTCCAGACGGCGAGGAGGGACAGGACGGTGGCGGGCACTCGGTCGAGGCCCGACGCCCACCACTGCGTCACCCCGACGTGGACCATGGACACGCCGAAGGCGAGCGTGAACAGGTAGGCGCCGGCGCCGGGGCGGAACAGGTCGGCGAGGACGCGGTGGAACAGCAGGAGGCTGAGGGCGAAGCCGGCCAGTAGCTGGACCTGGGCAGGGACGAACTCGAAGCCGAACAGACGGAACTGGATCCAGTCGCCCAGGCGATGGCCCGGGGCGAAGTGCCCGGACGTCGGCTCGATCAGGTACGAGAACGACAGGCGTTCCACCTGGGCCTGGCGGAGGTTCTTGAGGTCGTCCCAGACGAACCCGCTCGACGCGTTGAGCACGGCCAGCGCCACGACGGGCACGACGACCACCGCGGCCAGGGCGAGGGCGTCACTCGGCCGCCATTCCGGCCAGCCGTCGCGCCGGACGAGGTGGGCCAGTGCGATCCAGGCGCCGACCACCAACAGCGCGGCAACGGCGGCAACGAGCAGGTCGGCAGCTGTCAGGGACGGAACCCGAGTCGCGCCACGGGTGGAACCTACCGGGCGCGACAGCCCGGGCGGCTAGTCCTGGCCTCGGCCCGTGCGCTCCTGGAGCTCGTCGATCTGCTTGGACGCCTCGGCCTTGGTGAGGTGGTCGGGGACATCCTCGCCCGCCTCCTGAGCCAGGGTGGACAGGTAGGACGCCTGGGGACCGGTCATGGGCTCGTCGCCGGTGACCCAGTCGTCGGGGTCCTTGGCCGGACTGGGCGTTGGCGTGGGGGTCGAGGTGCTGCTGTCGGACATGCCCTCTGCCTACCCGGCTGCGAGCCTCCTCGAACCTGTGTTCGGGTGGAACGGATCGGTTTCCCGGGCCAGCGTCTCGACGACAGCGGCCAGGTCTCGAGTGGCGGCGAACGCGGCCCGCTGGCGCATGGCGCCGTTCCCCTCGGACAGGGTGCGCTCGACCAGAGCCCTCACCTCGGCCCGGTCCCCCGCCTGGTCGAGAGCGTCGTCCACGTGGTCGAGCAGCCGGCGGACGGCAGAGGCGGCGGGAACGGCGGTTCCCGCGGTGAGATCGAGAAGTGTTCCTTCCAGGCCGTAGCGGGCCGCCCGCCACTTGGCCGTCCGCACCAACTCGGGCCGCACCGCCGGCGGGGGCTCGCCACGGCCGGCCTCGGCCGCCGCCGTCCGGGCCAGGGCCCGCACCAGCCCGGCGAACAGGATCGAGTCGTCGACGGACAGGCACGCGTCGGCGATGCGGAACTCGAGCGTCGGATAGCGAACGGAGGGACGCACGTCCCAGTAGAGGAAGGTGGGGTCGGGCATGGCCCCGGCTCGCTCCAAGTCGTCCACCAGCCGGTCGTAGGCGGCCCGGGAGCCGAGCGGCTCGGGCATGCCGGTCAACGGCCACTGGGCCCAGATCTGGGTGCGGTAGCTGGCGTAGCGCGAGTCGGTCCCCATCCAGTACGGCGAGTTGGCGGTGAGGGCGAGCAGGGTCGCGATCCACGGCCGGGTGCGATCGAGCACGGCGATGGCCAGGTCGGGATCGGCGATGCCCACGTGAACGTGGCACCCGTTGACCAGCTGCTCCCGGGCGGTCAGGCCGAACTCCTCGTCGAGGAACCGGTACCGCTCCTTGGTCGGGTTGACCACGCTGTCCTTCCACGAGGCCGTGGGGTGGCTGCCGCTGGACAGGACTCGGCACCCGGCCGCTCCGGCCACCTCGATCAGGGCGACCCGGAGCCGGACCAGCTCGGAACGGAGATCGGCGAGGGAGGCGCACACCTTGGTCCCCGTCTCGACCTGCGACAGGTTGAGCTCGGGCTGGACCTCGTCGCCGAGCACGTCGCGGGCGCCGTCGAGGAGGCGGCGGGCGTCGGGCCGCAGCTCGCCGGTGTCGGCGTCGACGATGGCGAACTCCTCTTCGACGCCGAGCGTGAAATCTTCGTCCGTGCGAGTCACCGTCCTCCCTTACCCCGGGGGAGCCGGAGCCGATCAGCGCAGCGGGTCCGCCCTCGGGCCGGGCTCGACTCGTAGACTTCGGTTGCGTGGCGAACAACGGAACACCGTGAGCGACTTCAGCGTCACCCACGTCGCCCCGCCCGAGGGACTGCAGGCGTGGCAGGCACCCGACCCGTCGGTCCAGCCTGTGGCCCAGGTCCAGGCCGGCGTCCACATGCAGCTCCTCGAGCGGCGGGGCGCCTGGGCCCACGTGCGGTTCTCCAACGGATGGTCCGGCTGGGTGGACGGCCGACGCATCGTCGAGGCCCAGCCGCCTCCGCGGCCGTCGCCTGTCGCCGAGCCCGCCCGACCGGCGGAAGCCGAGCCGTCGCCGACGACCGTTCGCGACGAGCCGGCGCCGACGACCGTTCGCGACGAGCCGGCCCCGACGGCGGCGGCCGCCACATCCCAGCCCGATCTCCTTGACGACCCCTTCGCGGGGCTCGAACCCGGCCTGCGGCCGGAGCCGGCGGCCGCAGCCCGGCCCGGCCCGCCCGAACCGGCGCGGGCTGCGATCCGGCCGGACGAGCACGCCGGCGCCCGTTCCTCCGACGACGGCGACGGGCGCGACCGGCGGTCGTTCGACGTGGCCGGCCTGCGGCCGATCCCCGCCCTACTGGGCGCCGGCACGGTGCTGCTGGGCACGTTCTTCGCCTGGATCACCATCGACGACGCCGACGGCAACGCCTACGACGTGCCCCTCGAGTTCCTCTGGAACCACGAGTCGGCCAGCGGGGGCGGCCTCAAGGTCGGCCTCCTCCTGCTGGCATTGGCCGGCGCGGTCGGCGCTCTCTGCTTCCTTCCGGGCAAGGTGAAGCTCCGCCGCATCATCGGCGTGGCCATCATCGCCATCACCCTGGTCTATGTGGTCCAGCTGCAACGGGCCCTGTCCGACGCCGGCGATGCCGCTCCCGGCCTCGTCTCCGCCCTCGGATTCGGCGTGCTGCTCACGCTGGTCGGTGCCGCCGCCATCGTCTACGACCCAGCGGAAACGGCCCTCGAGAGTTAGGGGAACACGTAGCGGCGGGCGGTGTCGGTCTCGACGTTGACCGCCAGGGCGGCGAGCCCAAGGGGCTTGGCCCTGTCGACCGAGAAGATCGTGCTCGCCCGCGGCGGGACCCGCTCGGCCGGGGGGCCGTAGCGGTAGTCGCCCGACAGGCCGTCGAAGCGCAGGGTGCCGACCTCCTCCATGGCACGGACGATGCCCCGGCGGGTGAGGTCGCCGCGCTCGGCCGCCCTTTCCAGCACCTGGGCGACCGCCCACGCCTGGTAGTAGCCGAACACGAGGTAGTAGTCGGGCGCCTGGTCGGGCATGTAGCGGGCCAGGCGGTCGAGCAGGTCGGCCTGGCCCTTGACCGCCCGGTCGCCCCACTCCGTCCCCTCGCCCAGCACCCAGACCGACCGGGCCATCACGTCGGCGAGGGGACCGGTGGCGAGGGCGGGGTCCCATCCTGTGGCCTGCACGAGGAAGCGGGGGGTGAACCGCCGGGACTCGGCCTCCGCCACCAGCCGGGACGTGTCGGCCGAGAAGGTGGCCAGAAACACGGCGTCGCACGAAGCGTCCTCGAGCTGGGTGACCACGCCGGTGAACGACGTGTCGCCTGCGTTGTAGCGGGCGGTGGCGGCCACGGGCAGTCCGAGGGAACGGGCGGCCGACTCGAGCCCGGCCAGACCGGCGTCGCCGTAGGGATTGGCTACGCCGGCGAAGCACACGCGCCGGCCCCGGCCCTCGGCCGAGTTGGCGTAGTGGTGCAGGGCGTTGGCGAACTGGACCTGGTAGGGCGCGCCCAACGCCAGCAGATGGCGCTCGCGCACCCAGTCGGCGTCGAGCGAGGCCGGGGCGGCGACGATTCCGTCCTGGTTCAGCTGCGGCAGCAGGGCCTTGACGATGCCGGTGCCGAGCGCCTGCTCGAACAGTACGACCGAGTCCTTGAGCTTCTGGTACTTGGCCAGGGCGGTGTCCGCGTTGTAGCCGGTGTCCTCGACGGCGAGCTCCACCTTGTACTTGCCGGCGATGCCGCCCTGCTCGGCGTTGAGCCAGTCGAAGTAGAGCTGGCCGCCGGCGGTGAGCGGCTTGCCGATGACCGCCACCGGGCCCTGGAGAGGAGTCAGCACGCCGAGCCGAACCGTCTCGCCGTCGAAACCGGGGGCGGCCGAAGGGTCGTCGCGCCCACAGCCGGGCAGGGCCAGGGCGAGGACGGCGACCACCACCGCGGCGATCCGGCGGGGCGTCATGTGCATCCCTCCTCGACCCGGACGCTTCGACGGCCGTTACATCGCCGCACGAGCGCGGCCAGGCCTCGCGGCTCGGTCACGACGACGGTCACGATGAGCAGGCCGAAGATCAGCTGGGTGATCTGGGCGGCGGTGACTCCCGAGGCCGGGCCGGTCTCGACGACGACGTCCACCAGGTGGGGCAGGGCGGTGACGAACAGCGCGCCCAGGACGGGCCCGGCCAGCGTCGACGTGCCCCCGATGAGGACCATGGCCAGATACTGGACCGAAACGAGCAGGCCCCAGTCCTCGGGGCCGACGTACTGGCGGTACGACCCGTACAGCCCACCGGCCACGGCCGCCAGCACGCCCGACGCCACGAAGGCGGCGGTCTTGGTGCGGGCCACGTCCACCCCCAGGACCGATGCGGCCGCCTCGTCGGCGCG
>DASUXN010000371.1:0-2952 GCA_036377875.1 Acidimicrobiales bacterium | reverse complement strand
CGGCGAACACCAGGGCCGCCGAGGCCACGCGGTCGAGGCGGGCGGTCCGGCGCCGCATCGCCAGGACAGCGACGGCGGTGATGATCGTGGCGACCGCCAGCCCCGCCACCCCGTACTCGCCGGTCGCCTGTTCAGCTTCCGCCGTCGTGGCCGCCACCACCGCCACGACGCCCATGGGCGCCGGCGTCGTCGTCGGCGTCATCTCGTGGGCGGCCGCCGGCCCTGCGGCCAGGAGCAGCACTGCCACCGACAATCCCATACGCGCTGCGATCGATCTCACGCGTGCCCTTCGACGCCGAGGCCGCGACCGGATGCCCGGAAATTTCGCACATCCGAGTGCGGTCATGGTGCCGAAGAGGGCTACGTGAACCGGCGAATGATGGCAATCGCAGCCCTTGCTCTCGTGCTATCGGCGTGTGGAGCCGATGCCAATACCGACAACGATGAGGCCGCTCCATCGCCAGAGTCGACGGTCAACCTCCAGCTCATCGCCTTCAAGCCGGAGAACCTCACCGTCGCGGCCGGCACCGCCGTCACTTGGAGCAACAAGGACGGGACGGACCACACCGTCACCTCCGGCGCCGTCGACCAGCAGGGAGGCACCGCCACCAGCAGGCCCGACGGGAAGTTCGACTCCGGGACGCTCAAGGGCGGCGGCGAGTTCTCTTTCACCTTCCCAGCGGCGGGCACGTACTCCTATTTCTGCAAGCTCCACCCCGCCACGATGCGGGGACAGATCACCGTCACGTAACCCGTTTTTCGAAAAGAAACCAATAGACCAGGAGGATCCATTGAGAAAGCTGACATTGAGAGTCGCGAGCGCGGCCGTGGCGCTGGCCGTGGTCGGCACCGCCTGCGGCGGGAACGACGGAGACGAGGCCACCTCGGGCGCGACCGGCGTCCAGGCGGCTGAATCGGCGTCCGCCACCACCGGCGCCGCCACCCTGCGGGCCGGGCTGACCGGCCTGCTCACCGAGCACGTCTACCTCGCCGCCCTCGCCACCGGCGCCGCCCTGCGGGGCGACAATGCCGGCTTCGAGGCCTACGCCACCGCCCTCAACGGCCCGTCCAACAGCAACACCGCCGACCTCACCGCCGCCATCACGTCCGCCTACGGCACCGACGTGGGCAAGGCCTTCGACGGCCTGTGGAGGAGCGAAGGCCACATCCCCGGCTTCGTCGCCTACACCCAGGCCGTCGCCGCCAACGACCGGGCCAAGGCCGACAAGGCCCTCGCCGACCTCTCCGCCTACGCCAAGACGGTCGGCACCACCCTCAACTCGGTCAACAGCAACCTTCCCGCCGGGCCCGTCGAGGAGGGCGTGAAGATGCACGCCGCCACCCTCAAGGCGGTCATCGACGCCCAGAAGGCGGGCGACCAGCCCAAGGTCTACTCGTCGCTCCGTGAGGCCTACGCCCACATGGCCGAGTTCGCGGGCACCCTGGCCGGCGCCACCGTGGCCAAGTTCCCCGAGAAGTTCGACGGGACGGCCGACTCCCAGGCCGCCACCCTGCGAGCGGGCATGACGTCGCTCCTGCGTGAGCACGTCTTCCTCGCCTCGAGCGCCACCGGCGCCGCCCTGGGCGGCCGCCAGGCCCAGTTCGAGGCCGCCGCCAACGCCCTGAACGGCCCGTCCAACAGCAACACCTCCGACCTCGTCGGCGCCATCGGCTCCGTCTACGGCAACGAGGTGGGCACTGCGTTCAACGGTCTGTGGAGGAGTGAAGGCCACATCCCCGGCTTCGTCGCCTACACCCAGGCCGTCGCCGCCAACGACCGGGCCAAGGCCGACAAGGCCCTCGCCGACCTGGCGGCCTACGCCAAGACGGTCGGCACCACCCTCAACTCGGTCAACAGCAACCTTCCGGCGGCCGACGTGGAGAACGCCATCAAGATGCACGCCACCACCCTGAAGGACGTCATCGACGCCCAGAAGGCCGGTGACGCCACCAAGACGGCCACCGCTCTCCGTGCCGCAGTCGGCCACATGTCCGACACCGCCACCGTGCTGTCCGACGCCACCGTCAAGAAGTTCCCCGAGAAGTTCTAGCCCCGCTCCACCTCCCCGCCGCAGCCCGTCCCGAGCCCTGGGACGGGCTGCGGCGCGCGTAGCCTGCGACGGTGACCTTGGACCGGAGGGGCTTCTTCGCGCTGGCGGGCGGCGGCCTCCGGGGCGCGGCCGACCAGGCGCTCGACGTCCAGCTCCTCCAGACCGCCGCGTCCATCGAGAACGTGCTGTTCAACGCCTATGACTTCATCCTCGGGCTGCCCGCCTTCACCGCCCCCACGGCCAACTCGGTGATCAAGAACCTGCTGACGACAGCTCGCGACCAGCACGGCCAGCACGCCACCGCCGCCAACGAGCTGGCCCAGAATCTCGGGGGCCGCGCCCAGACGGGCCAGAACGCGTTCCTGTCGAACGTCGTGGCCCGGGCCCGGCCCGGGCTGGGCGACATGGCCCAGGCGGTGGAGCTCGCCCTCGAACTGGAATCGACTTCGGCCCAGACCTACCAGTTCGACATCGGCCTGTTCGCCGACGTGAACGCCCGCCGTATGGCCGCCAGCGTGATGGGCGTGGAGAGCCAGCACGTCGGGATGCTGCGCGTTATCCGGAGCCTGTTCGCCGCCCGCACGCCCGACTTCGTCACCTTCGACGGAGGCAACGTTCTCCGGCTGACCCCCGAGACGGGCACCGTCGCCTTCCCCGAGCCGCTGGCCAAGCCGGACAAGGCCCGTCCCGCGGCCGACGGGGCGGTGTTATGACCGGCCTCCCGCCCCTCGACCGCCGCCGGTTCCTGCTCGCCGCCGGCGCCCTGAGTGGCGCCGGGCTGCTGGGCGCCTGCTCGGACGACGACCCCCGCCCCCCCGACACCACCCCGCTGGTGACGCGGGCCGACCGGCTCGAGGGCGACCTGTCGGTGGCCGCGCTGCTGGCGTCCCTCGAGAACCTC
>DASUXN010000370.1:0-2885 GCA_036377875.1 Acidimicrobiales bacterium | reverse complement strand
CCGTAGGTCACCACGGCGGTGTCGGCGACGACGTCGACGGCGGTGCCGTACTCGTCGAGGCTGCGCACGGTGGCCTGGCCGGCGAACTCGACGTAGCTCTGCACGCATTCGTCACGACCCTCGGACCGTCCCTCGAAGCCGGGATGGACGATGACCGCGTCGGGGTGGAACAGCTCTGCGATCCCCCTGGCGTCGCCGGTGCGCCATGCCCGGTTGATCGATTGGACCGCCTGCCACGGGCCGTCGTCAGCCATGCGTCGTCTCCTCTTGCTTGGGGTGGACCGCTCGCCCCTTCCACGCCACCGGACGGTCCGTGCGGGCGCGCCACCAGCTCTCGACGTAGATCGCGGCCAGGGCGAGCCGGGCCAGCGGGGCGAGACCACCGTAGAGGGGGTTCTGGCCGGCGGCGAGCCGGCCCCCCGCGCTGATCGCGACCGCAGCCCACGGGCGGCGGCTGGCGACGGGGGCGAGCAGGGCGGCCAGATGGCGGGCCGGTCGCGCGTGCAGTCCGGCCTGGTTCTTGACCAGCCCCGCTCGCAGGTCGGCCCCGCTGCGGTACATGCGGGCCCGCAGCAGGTCGGGGGCGATGCGGGGATCGTGGCCGCCGAGGGCGCGAGCCAGGTCCCGGTCGTCGAGCACCGAACCGCGCACGTGCTGGTGGCCGTGGCCGCCGATGGCCACGTAGTGGTCCCTGCGCACGAGGAAGCAGTGGCCGCTGGCAAAGTCCCGCGGAAGGCCGGCCTGCACGAGGGCCAGGCCCAGCTCGGGCAGCAACAGCCGTTCCCAGAACGACCGGCACTCCAGCCCGCCCACGATGCTGGTCGACGTGTGGCCCGTTGCCGCCGCCATGGTTGCCAGGGCGGACGGGTGGAGGACCACGTCGGCGTCCACGAAGGCGAGCCACTCCGTGGTCGCCCCCTCCGCCCCGGCCAGGCAGGCACGCGCCTTGCCCGTCCATCCCGGGGGTGGATCGCCGTCGAGGCGCAGGACCCGGGCCCCCGCCTCCTCGGCCTCCTCGCCCGTGCCGTCCGACGACGCGTCGTCGACGACCACCACCTCGGTGGCCTGCAATCGAGCGGCGGCCACGCAGTCGACGATGTTGTCGACTTCGTCGCGGGCGGGGATCACGACCCGCACCTCGATGGCGGGCGCGCTCGGGTCGGGTCTCAGGAACCGGGACGCGGCCACACCCATGCGGGCCAGCCCAAGCAGGCTGGCGGCGGTGGCGGGGGAGGGGCGGCGCAGCCTCAGCGGTCGAAGAGGGCCGGCCCGTCGACCACCCCGTCGACCGGCTGCGAGCGGTGTTCTTCGCGGGGAGGGGCGAGGACCATCCGGCCCAGCGTACCGGCGGGGATGTGACACTGAGCCGGTGAGCGCGACCGGCCGCAGCGACGACGAACACGTTCGGGCGTGGGCCGAGCTGCACGCCACCGAGCCTCCCGGCGGGTTCGTGGGCGGGTGGCTGCGGGCGTCGGCGGCGGTGGCTCGCCCCCTTGCCAAGGCCGGGGTCTCGCCCAACGCCGTCACCGTCGCCGCCCTGGTCGCCGCTCTGGCGGCACTGCCCGCGGTCCTGATCGACGGCTGGCTCGGCCCCTTCATCGCCTGCGTGACAGTGACGGTTTCGGGCCTGCTCGACGCCCTCGACGGGGCGGTGGCCGTCCAGGCCGGACGAACGACCAAGGTCGGGTACCTGCTCGACTCCGCCCTCGACCGCATCGCCGACGCCGCCTTCCCAGTCGCCTTGGCCGTTGTGGCCGGAGCCCCTCCCGCCTTACCCGTCGCCGCCGTGGCCGCGTGCTGGTACCTCGAGTACGTGCGGGCCCGCATGAACCTCGCCCTCGCACCCGAGGAGCGCGGCCGCCAGGTGATCACCCCGGGCGAGCGACCCACCCGCATCGTCCTCACCGCCGTCGGCCTCGGCCTGCCGTTCCTGGCGGAGGCCGCCCTGTGGGGCCACGTCGTCGTAGTGGGCGGGTCGGCCCTGTTCCTCCTCGCCCATGCCGTCCGCCGCCTCGACCGCGTCGACCGTGGCACGGCTGGCTAAGCCGCCGCCTCGCCCTCCCGCTGTCGAGCGCGTTCCCAGAACAGGAAGGTGAGCACGATCAGGGAAAACCCGAACAGGTAGTCCTCCACGGGGATGTCGAACGGGAACCGCCAGCCGCTGAACTCGTCGGGGTCGTAGACGACGATCGGCGCCGACAACTTGGTGAGCCAGCCGTCCACCAGCACCTCGAAGAACAGGATGATGGCGTAGGCGACCCAGAACGAGAGCGTTCGGAAGATCCCGGTCCGGAAGTACAGGAACTCGGCCGCGATCACCGCCGCCACGGAGATCACGGACAGCACGGTGAACTCGGGCCCGGGCACGGCTAGCTGTCCCTCCGCCGCCACGGCAGGCGCACCTGCCCGCCCAGCACCCGACGCACCGCCTCCAACGTCAGCAGGCTGCAGATGGGGATGGTGATGAAGAACACCAGCTCCTCGATGGGCAGGCTTCCCGGCAGCTCCCAGCCGGTCACGTACTCGGGGTTGTAGCCCCAGTGGTCACGGGCGATGGCGTAGACGTCCCAGATCACGAAGATCAGGACCGGGACGGCCATCGCCTTGACCAACCGGCGGGGCCGCCGCCATACGCGGGCGCCCAACACGAACTCGAGGGGCAGCGTGATGGCCAGGCAGCCGCCCATCAGCAGCAGGTACTGGAAGCGGTCGAGGTCCATGGGCCGGGAAACCGTACAGGCCGCGGCCGCCACCGGTCAGGGCCGCCGACTACCTGAACGGCTCGCCAGGCGCGTAGTTTGGAGCCCGCCGATGATCCTCGACACCATCGACAGTCCGGCTGATCTCCGCGCGCTCGACTCCGAGCAGCTGGAGGTGCTCGCCGC
>DASUXN010000369.1:0-2222 GCA_036377875.1 Acidimicrobiales bacterium | reverse complement strand
CCGCCACCGGCTGGCCACGGCCCTGGCCGCGGTGCGGGCCCGCCGCAGCCTCGACGACATGGCCGGCTGGCTGCCCCCGGCCGCCACCGCCTACCTGCGCTCGGGCGACGAGCAGGCCGGGCGGTTCCGGCGCTGGCCCGGGGTGGTGGAGCGGGCGGCCGAGCTGGGGCGGGCGTGCGCGTTCGACCTGCGGCTGGTCGCGCCCCGGCTCCCACCGTTCGACTGCCCCGACGGGCTCGACGAGATGGGCTTCCTCCGGCGGCTGGTCGAGGAGGGCGGGGCGCGGCGCTACGGGTCCCGCGACGACGAGCGGGCGGCCGCCGCCTGGGCCCAGATCGACCACGAGCTGGGGGTGATCGAGCGCCTCGGCTTCCCCGGCTACTTCCTGGTGGTGTGGGACATCGTCCGGTTCTGCCGCGAGCACGACATCCTCTGCCAGGGGCGGGGCAGCGCCGCCAACTCGGCGGTGTGCTTCGTGCTGGGCATCACCAACGTCGACGCCGTGCGGATGGGCCTGCTGTTCGAGCGCTTCCTGTCCACCGAGCGGGACGGGCCGCCGGACATCGACATCGACATCGAGAGCGGCCGGCGCGAGGAGGCGATCCAGTACGTCTACGAGAAGCACGGGCGCGCCCACACCGCCCAGGTGGCCAACGTCATCTCCTACCGCGGGCGCTCGGCGGTGCGCGACATGGCCAAGGCGCTCGGGTTCAGCCCCGGCCAGCAGGACGCCTGGTCGCGCGAGGTCGACCTCTGGGGGCCGGTCCCCAAGGAGGCCACCGATGACGGCGAGCTGCCCGAGGCCGTGCTGGGCCTGGCCGGCGAGGTGGCGACCCTGCCCCGTCACCTGGGCATCCACTCGGGCGGCATGGTCATCTGCGACCGGCCCATCGTCGAGGTGTGCCCGGTCGAGTGGGCCCGGATGGAGAACCGCTCGGTGCTCCAGTGGGACAAGGACGACTGCGCCGTGGTGGGCCTGGTGAAGTTCGACCTGCTGGGGCTGGGGATGCTGTCCGCCCTGCACTACTGCCTCGACCTGGTGCGCGACGTCCACGGGGTCGAGGTCGACCTGGGCTCCCTCGACCACGCGGACAAGGAGGTCTACGACATGCTGTGCCGGGCCGACTCGGTGGGCGTGTTCCAGGTCGAGTCCCGGGCGCAGATGGCGACGCTGCCCCGCCTGAAGCCCCGCACGTTCTACGACCTCGTGGTCGAGGTGGCGCTCATCCGGCCGGGCCCGATCCAGGGCGGGTCGGTGCACCCCTACATCCGCCGCCGCAACGGGCTGGAGGAGCCCACCTACCTGCACCCGCTGCTGAAGCCCGCGCTCGAGAAGACCCTGGGCGTGCCCCTGTTCCAGGAGCAGCTCATGCAGATCGCCATCGACGTCGCCGGGTTCTCCCCCGGCGAGGCCGACGAGCTGCGGCAGGCCATGGGGTCCAAGCGCAGCCAGGAGCGCATGGAGCGCCTGCGCCAGCGCCTCTACGACGGCATGGACGAGCGGGGCGTCACGGGCGAGGTGGCCGACCGGGTGTGGGAGAAGCTGGCCGCCTTCGCCAGCTACGGCTTCCCCGAGAGCCACTCGGTCAGCTTCGCCTACCTGGTGTACGCGTCGTCGTGGCTCAAGCGCTACTACCCGGCCGCCTTCTGTGCCGCCCTGCTCGACGCCCAGCCGATGGGCTTCTACTCGCCGCATTCGCTGACGCAGGACGCCCGCCGTCACGGTGTCGAGGTCCGCACCCCCGACCTGGCCCTGTCGGCCGCGGGCGCCACCCTCGAGGTCGAGGGCTTCCCCCCGGCCCGCCGCGAGCGGGGGCCCCGAGGTGATGGGTTCCGAGACAATGGGTTCCGTTCCGAGGAGGACGAGGCAATGGGTTTCGCTGACGCGACCCATGACCTCGGCCGTGGTCCGGTGGAACCCATTGCCTCGCCGCCCACCCGTCCCGGCCGGGCGCCGGGGGAGGGAGCCGCCCCCGAGACGTGGGGCAGGGGCGGCCCCGCGGTGCGGGTGGGGTTGGGGGCGGTGCGGGGGCTGGGCGCCGACCTGGCCGGCCGCATCGTGGCCGAGCGCGACGCACGCGGCGCCTACGCCAGTCCCGAGGACCTGGTCCGCCGGGTGCCGGGCCTGTCGGTCGCCCACCTCGAGGCGCTGGCCACCGCGGGGGCGTTCGGCTGCTTCGGGCTCGACCGCCGGCGGGCCCTGTGGGTGGCGGGGGCGGTGG
>DASUXN010000368.1:0-6377 GCA_036377875.1 Acidimicrobiales bacterium | reverse complement strand
GGCACGCCGCCCACCGGGTAGCCGGTGGTCTCCCGGACGGTGTCGGCGTCCTCGCGCCACGCCTCGTCGGCCCCGGCGGCGGCGGCCAGCTTGCGCTCGTCGAGCAGGTTGTCCCCGCTCACCAGGGCGACCACGACCTCGTCGCCCACCTCGCCGTCGACCCCGAAGACCAGCGACTTCACGATCTGGCCGAGCTCGACGCCGATGGCCGTGGCCGCGTCGGCGGCCGTGCGCGTGGCCTGGGAGAACTCGCGGGCGTGCACGTCGACGCCCAACGCCTTTCCCGCTTCGACGACTTGCCGCACGTTCCTGTGCATGACTCCCACCACGGAACCGGGGCGCGCCCTTCCGCTGAGGCCGCTGCCGCTTTCCTTCATGCTGGCACACTTGGCCGGTGGGGTCTCGACGCACGGAGGCCACGATCCTCCATGTCGACATGGACGCGTTCTACGCGTCGGTCGAGGTGCTGGTCGACCCGGGCCTGGCCGGCAAGCCCCTGATCGTCGGGGGCTCGGGAGATCGGGGGGTGGTGGCGTCCGCGTCCTATGAGGCCCGGGCCTTCGGGATCTTCTCGGCCATGCCCGCGGCGCGGGCCCGCCGGCTGTGCCCCCATGCCGTGTTCGTGCCGGGCCGCTACGCCCTCTACGCCGACTACAGCCGTCGCCTGCACGACATCTTCCGGTCGATCACGCCCCTGGTCGAAGGGATCGCACTGGACGAGGCCTTCCTCGACGTGGCCGGGGCGCGGCGCCTGTTCGGCCCGCCGGCCGAGATCGCCGCGCTCGTCCGCCGACGGATCACCGACGAGCTGGGGTTGTCGGCCTCGGTGGGGGTGGCGGCGGTGAAGATGGTGGCCAAGCTCGCCTCGGAGGCGGCCAAGCCCAAGGCGTCCAAGGCGGGGGCGGTGCCGGGCCGGGGGGTGTTCGTGGTGCCGGCCGGAGGAGAGATCGACTTCCTCCATCCCCTGCCGGTGCGGGCCCTGTGGGGCGTCGGCCCCGCCACCTTCAAGCGGCTGGAGCGCTTCGGGGTGGCGACCGTCGGTGACCTCGCCGCCCTGCCCGTGGAAACGGTGGTGGGGGCGGTGGGGGAGGCGCAGGGGCGCCACCTCCACGACCTGGCGTGGGCCCGGGACCCCCGGCCCGTGGTGCCCGAGCGCGACGCCAAGTCGATCGGCCACGAGGAGACCTACCCCGTCGACCACCGCAACCGCGCCGTCCTGGCTCGGGAGGTCGTCCGGCTCGGGGACGCGGTGGCGGCCCGGCTGCGGGTGGCCGGGCTGGCGGGGCGGACGGTGACGCTCAAGGTGCGCTTCGCCGACTTCCGCACGATCACCCGGTCCCGGACGGTCAGGGAGGCGGTGGCCAACGGCACCGAGCTGGCCCAGGTGGCGAACGACCTGCTCAGCGACGTCGACGTGTCGATCGGCGTGCGCCTGCTGGGCGTCAGCGCCTCGAATCTGGTCGCACAGCCCCGGCGTGCGAGCCAGGCCGGGAGGCCGGCCCAGCTGGGCCTGGACGACGCCGCCGATCGTCCCTGGGAGGAGGTGGGGGAGGCGGTCGCCGAGGTGCGCCGGCGGTTCGGGGATGCGGCGGTGGGCCCGGCGGCGCTGCTCCCCGACGACGGCGGCCCCCTCGGACTGCGTCGCCTCGGTGACCAGCAGTGGGGACCGGGAAGGTGAAGGATCGGCGCGTTGTTGACTCCTCCGGGCTGTGCGAAGATGGCACAGGGTTTGGCCGTGTAAGCAGGACGTCGAGAGGGCAGAGGGTGCCTCTTTCCGAGGACGAGCAGCGGATCCTCCACGAGATCGAGCAGCAGTTCTATGCCAGCGATCCGGCGTTCGCGCGTGAGGTCGCCAAGACCACCGTCTACCGCCACCACGGCCGCAACCTGAAGTGGGCCGCTCTGGGGTTCTTCCTGGGCTTCGCCCTGCTGGTCACCTCCTTCGCTTACAACCTGGTGCTGGGCTTCGCCGGCTTCCTCGTCATGCTCGCCTGCGCCTTCGTCTTCGAGCGCAACCTGCGCAAGATGGGCAAGGCGGGCTGGAAGCAGGTCTCCGAGAGCGTCAAGGTCTCCAGCTTCCGGGAGGCCTGGGGCGACGCCGGCAAGAAGTTCAAGAAGCGTTTCAAGAAAGAGGAGTAGGCCCTCAGCGGCGGAAGAGGGGGCGGGGGTCGAGCGCCCACCGGGCCCGCTTGAGCGGGCCGGCCTGCGCCCGTACCTCCTCGGCCACCGCCACCGCCGCCTGCCGGGCGGGCGGGACGGCCTCGGGCGCGACGCCCGTGGCCGAGAACCCGGCCGCCGTGGTCTCCGAGGCGAGCAGGGCGAGCTGGCGGCCGGCGTCGTTCAGCTCGGGAGCGGTGCGGGCGGCGTACTCGCCCGGCGTCTCTGACGGCCGGCGTGCCCGGCCCGCCTGCCCCAGCGCGTCCTCGGCCTCCTGCCACGCCACCAGCACCTGCTGGCTCGGCGTCGTCGCCGCCCGGCGGCGGCGGGCGGCGAGGGCCCGCCGTCCGGCGGGTACGCCGGCGGCGTAGGCCGAGACGAGCAGGCCAAAGACGAGCAGGGCCCGCACGGCCGGGCTCATGCCCGGATCCTCCTCGGTGGCGCCGGACTGGCTCTCGAGCTCCTGCTGCTCGTCGGGCGGGGTGGCATCGGGCGTGCCGGGCAGGACGGTCGTGGTGGTGGTCGGGGCCGTCACCTGGGTGTTGTTGGTCTCGGGGGTCTCGGCCAGGCCCGTGTAGGAGGACGTACCGGGGGCGGCCCGGCCCGGCGTGGGCTCGAACGCCACCCAGCCGTACTCGCCCAGGAAGACCTCGGGCCAGGCGTGGGCGTCTCGACCGGCGACGTGGTGGCGGCCGTCGTCCTGGCGGGCGCCGGGCACGAACCCCACCGCCACCCGGGCGGGCAGGCCGACGGCCCGGGCCATCGCCGCGAACGTCCCCGCGTACTGCTCGCAGTAGCCCGCCCGGCTGACGAACAGGAAGTGCTCCATGGCGTCGACCCCGTGGCCGGGATCGACGTCGAGGCTGTACTGGAACGGCGGGCTGCGGAAGAAGTCCTGCAGACGGCGGGCCTTGTCGTAGTTGGTGACCGCTCCCGCCGTCACCCGGCGGGCCTCGACATGGATGTTGGCGGAGAACGTCTCGGGGAGGGCCAGGTAGTCGGCCGCCACCTCCGCCGGCACCTCCTGGGCGGCGGCGGCCAGCTGGGCCGCCTGGAGCTCGGGAACGGCCGACACGACCTGGTAGCGCAGGCCGTCGACCGACTCGGTCTCGGCCAGCAGGCTGCCCGAGTCGCGATCGAAGCGGGCCCCCCTAACACCCTCGACCCGTTCGGGCCGGTAGGCGGCGGGCAGCCAGATGGACCCGAGGGGGCCGATCTCGAAGTCCTGGACGAGCGTCCGCCCGTCGGTCGCGCCCGGCAGGGTCGCCCGCGTGGGCTGGTAGGTGCCGAGGGAGGACCAGATGGAGCCGTCGAAGCGGTCGAGCGACGTCAATCGCCAGTAGCTGGGCCGGTCGGCCCGGACGGTGAACAGCTCGATGTTGGACTGGTCGACGAGGCGCCCCCGAATGTCGACGAGGGGGCTGACGGTGGTGCGCGAGCGGGAGCCGCCGTCCTCGTCGTCCCGCCAGTTGACGAGGCCGGCGCTCCCCGCGCCAGGCAGGTGAGGACCGACCAGGACGGCGATGAGCACGGCCACACCGCCGAGCACCGCGCCCGTCCCCAGGATCGACGTGTCCCCGTCCCGTGACCGCCCCGCGAACCACGAACCGGCCCGGGTCTGGCGGGCCGCCTCGCTGAACAGGGCATAGGCCAGGACGGCGGACAGGTAGAGGGCGGTGGTGGGCAGGCGCAGGTTGTCCGCCCCGAGGATCGCCCCGAAGACGAACAGGGTGAAGGCGGGGGCCATGGCCTCGAAGCGGGCCCGCATGCGGAAGGCGAAGAAGTCGCTGGTGGTGGCGGCCGCCCAGGCCCCCGCCACGGCCGCCAGCACGAACCCGCGCAGTGCCGGCGTGGGCGCTTTCACGTCGCCGAAGCGCTCCCAGGCGGTGCGGAGGTCGTCCACGACGGCCCGCCACGTGCCCGACCCGGGCACCAGCAGGGTGGTGGTGTGGGGTTCGACCAGCCACGCCACGGCCAGGACCAGGCCGGCCGCCGAGATCCCGGCCGAGGCGAGCAGACCCAGACCGAACCGCCGGCACATCCAGGCCACGGCGTGGCCCCCGAAGACGGCGGCCAGTACGGGGCCGGCGAAGGAGCCGTCGGCGAACAGCCGGGCCAGGCCGAGGGCGGCGGCGGCGGTGACGGCGACGAGGGCGAGCTCGGTCCCCACCGCCACGAGGGGTGTGGGCCCCGGCGGGGGCAGCGACCGGCCGCCCGAGCCGGGCGTGCGGGCGGGCGGGGCCGAGGGCGGCTCGGGCTGGCGCCCGCGGCTGAGGACGGCGGTCATCGGCGGCCGAACCCGACCGGGGCGGCGACCAGAGCCCGGTTCCAGGCCTCGGCGAAGGACTGTCCCGGGCCCACGGGAACGTGGACGGCGGCGAGCGGCGCAGCCGCGGTTCCGTCCGCCGCGCTGGCCCGGCCGCCTGCGAACGTCACCACGGCCCGCCAGCCGAACCCGCCCGACGCCACTGCCAGCCGTGACATGCCGCGGGCCCCGGCGTGGGTGGTGATCACGACGAGAGCGCCCGTGGCCCGCCGCCGCATGGCCCCGACCAGCGGTTCGAGGCGGTCGCGGCCCCGCTCGACCACGGCCAGGTGCTCCATGGCCGCCTCGATGTGCCCGGTGCCGCTGCCGAAGTTGGAGTCGAGGCCCTCGGTGGTCAGCAGCCGGACCTGGGAATCGCGCTTCCAGCTGGCGGTGAGCAGGCTGGCCGCGGCCGAGACGGCCTGCTCGAAGCTGGCGTCGTCGTGGGCGGAGGAGCGGACGTCGAGCAGCACGGTGGACCGTCCCTGCCAGGGCAGCTCGTGCTGGCGGATCATCAGCTCGTCCTGGCGGGCGGTGGACGGCCAGTGGACCTGGCGCAGGTCGTCGCCCACCTCGTAGGCCCGCAGCCCGTAGAACTCGTCGCCGTGGCCGAGGAAGGTGGCGTGGCCTCCACCCGAGCGGGGGTCGTGGCCGGTCGTGAGCGGGGGAGGGACGACCACCTCCACCCGGGGGTAGACGGTCAGCTCGGTGGTGGCCGCCGCCTCCGACGTCACCGAGACCAGCCCGAACGGGTCGGAGACGACCACCTCGAGCGGGCCCACCCGGAAGACGCCCCGCCGTTCCGCCCCCAGCCGGTAGGCGGCCCGGTTGGACTCCTCGGGCCGCAGGGGGGCGAGCTGGAAACGCGCCAGTCGAGGGGCGGCAGCGGCGCCTCGTTCGGCCACGACCGTGTCCCGGAGGGTGACCACGGGTGTCGTGCGGGAGCCGGGGTTGGTCACCTCCAGCTCGACCCGGCTGTCGCTGCCGGCATGGACCCGGGACGGCACGAGCCGCCGGCGCCCCTCGAGGGCCACCCGGCCCCGCACGAGCACGGCCAGGATCGCCATCAGCAGCAGTCCCACCCCGCCGGCGGCGAGCACGTACAGCTCGATCACGCCGATCGTGCGTCCTGCCGCACCCAGGATCATCGACCCCGACAGCAGGCCCCAGCCCCGTTTGGTCAGCACGGGCGTTCTGTGCGACCCAGCCCACCGCCAGGGTGCAATTCCTGCATCAGAAGCGCCGCCGGACCTCGGCCGTTCCGCAGGTTCAGGCCGAGCGGGTTGGGACGGGGACGGAGGCGAGCACGTCGGCCAGCACGTCCTGGCGGTTGGCGCCCCGCAGCTGGGCTTCGGGGGTGAGGGCCAGGCGGTGCTCGAGCACGGGCCCGGCCAGCACCTTTATGTCGTCGGGGACCACGTACTCCCGCCCCATGGCCGCCGCCCGGGCTCGAGCGGCCCGCAGCAGGCCGAGGGCGGCCCGGGGCGAGACGCCCAGGGCGAGGTCGGAGCGGCGGCGGGTGGCCTCGGCGATGTCCACGATGTAGGCCTTGAGCGAGTGGGCCACGTGGATGGCGTGGGCCAGCTCGATCATGACCGTCACGTCGGCCTCCGACGCCACCGGCTCCACGTTCAGCGCCTGCGGCCCGAGGGCGTGGGTGTCGAGGATGGCGATCTCCGACGCCCGGCCCGGGTACCCCATCTCGATCCGCATGAGGAACCGGTCGAGCTGGCTCTCGGGCAACGGGTACGTGCCCTCGTGCTCGACCGGGTTCTGGGTGGCGATGACCATGAACGGGGTCGGCAGCGGGTAGGTCGTGCGGTCAAGGGTGACCTGGCGTTCCTCCATGGCTTCCAGCAGGGCCGACTGGGTCTTGGGGGAGGCCCGGTTGATCTCGTCCGCGATCACGACGTTC